>QKJM01000910.1 GCA_003249315.1 Archangium sp. | reverse complement strand
TAATGGCCCTGCGCGCCTCGTCCCGCGCGGCCCGCGCATCGAAGTCGGGACACCCTGGCCGCGGCCGCGTGTCCACCTCCGCCACCACCACCAGCCGCTCCTCGCCCTCCTCCTCCACCGAGAAGGCCGCGCAGCACCCGGGCCTCACCGCCGGCAGCACCGCCTCCACCGTCCACTCCACGTCCTGCGGATAGTGGTTCTGCCCACCGATGATGATGAGGTCCTTCCTCCGACCGGTGATGTAGAGCAGCCCGTCGCGCAGGAAGCCCAGGTCCCCCGTGCGCAGCCAGCGGCGCGCGTCCCCCCCGCTCAGCCGAGCACGGAACGTCTCCTCCGACAGCTCCGGCTTGCGCCAGTAGCCCTGCGCCACGCTGGGGCCACTCACCCAGATTTCACCCACCTGGCCCTCGGGCAGGGCCTCGCGCGTCTCGGGGTTCGCGATGGCGAGGGTGTAGCCTTCCTCGGACTCGCCGCAGGAGACGAGGGAGGTGGAGCGCTCGTCGCCCTCGGGCAGCGGCACCACCCGGTCCTCCTTGAGCGCCTCCCTGTCCACGCCCAGCGTCACCACGCCGCGACCCTGTGGCCCCGGCGCCTTGAGCGTCACCTCCGCCAGGCCGAACACCGGGAAGAGGGCCTTCGGAGAGAAGCCTCGCGGGGCGAAGGTGTCGAGGAAGCGCCGCATCGTCTCCGCCCGCACCGGCTCCGCGCCGCAGTAGGCGCTGCGCCAGGAGGACAGCTCCAGCCCCTCCAGCACCTCCGGGGTGGCCTTGCGCACGCACAGCTCGTAGCCGAAGTTGGGCCCGCCCGAGTGCGTCACCCGGAAGGCCGTCACCGCCTGCAGCCAGCGCAGGGGATGCTTGAGGAAGTCCGCCGGCGACATGAGGTAGACGGGGTAGCCCGAGTAGAAGCCCTCCAGCAGCCCGTCCACCAGCCCCATGTCATGGAAGGAGGGCAGCCACGTCACCGAGCACGAGTCCTCTCCCAGCCCCACGCTGCCGTGGATGTGGGCCAGGTTGGCCAGCAGGTTGCCGTGGCTCACCATCACCCCCTTGGGCGAGGAGGTGGAGCCCGAGGTGTACTGGAGGAAGGCCAGCTCGCCCCCCGCCCTCACCGGCGCGGCCAGCGGCGCCACTCCCAGCTCCTCCTGGTCCGTCGCCAGCCAGCGCAGCGCCCCCAGCCCGGGCACCTGCTCGGCGAAGGCGGCTGCCATGTCGCAGATGGCGGCGGTGGTGAGCACCACCTTCGGCTGGCAGTCGGCGATGATGCCCAGCAGCCTCCCCAACGTGCGCTCCAGGCGCGTGGGGTCCGGCGGGTAGGCCGGCACCGCCACCGTGCCCGCATGGAGACAGCCGAGGAAGGCCTCCACGAACTCGGCCCCCTGGGGGTAGAGCAGCAGCACCCGCTCCCCCACCGCGCCGTGCTCCACCAGCAGCGCGGCGATGGCGCGCGCCCGCCCGTCCAGCTCGCCGTAGGAGAGGGCCTTGCGCACCTCGGTACCGCGCACCACGAAGGTGAGCGCCCGGCGCTCCGGGTGACGCCCGGCGCGGCGATGGAGAATCTCCGCGAGCGACGTCGCGCCCGCGATGCAGTCGTCAGCCATGACTCGCACTTCCTTTGAGCGAATGAGGTTTCAGCGGCGCGAGGGCAGCGGCGTCCCGTCGTTGCCGTCCCCGATACCGGTGGCGTTGGCGAACTCCTCCCCCACGCTGGCGAGGGACTGAGCCCCCTCGGCCCGCTGCTGGCGGAAGCGGGGCACGGCGTCCACATAGGAGGACACCACCCCCAGCGCGTGCAGCAGCCGGATGAAGAGGAAGGCGCTGTCCACCTGCGCCGGCACCAGCCGCAGGTTGGCCGAGCGGGGAAACTTGTGGTGGTTGTTGTGCCACTCGGAGGCGAGCAGCCCGTAGAAGACCTGGTTGAGCGCCAGCGTCCGGTCGTCGAACTCCCAGCCCTCCACCTTCGCGCGAGGCCGGCGTCCTCCATGGCCCATGTAGTTGAAGTCGCGCACCAGGAAGGTGACGAAGAACACCGCCCCGTACCACGCCAGCACGCACTCCAGGCCTCCCACCGCCCAGGCCAGCCCGCCCCACAGCGCCTGCGCCACCGCCATGCGCACCGCCAGGTGCCCCGCGTGCTCCACCGTCCCCGTGCGCTGGAACTGCGCGTAGGTGCTCACCGGGAAGCCGATGTGGCTCACCGTCCGCACCACGTGCTCGTACTGCACCGGCGTCATGGAGGTGTTGAGCTTCGTCACCGACTCAATCGCCAGGTAGCTGCCGAGGCGGCCCAGGTGCGGCCCGTACGGATCCCCCACCCTGTCCGAGCGCTGGTGATGCACCCGGTGGGGAATGGCGTAGGTGTCCTCGCGGATGTTGAGGCCGTTGAGCCACAGGAAGACGCGCGCCATCCACGGGCGACGGAACTCGAAGGCCTTGTGCGAGCAGTAGCGGTGCAACCACGCGGTGTGCGTCACCGTGGCCAGGAAGGGGGCGGCGAGGAGAAAGTAGAGGGCGCTCCTCCACGACAGGTGCCAGCCCAGCAGGGACACCAGGCAGCCCAGCGTGGTCAGGTGGTAGAGCACGTGCAGCGCCGCTGGCAGCCTCCGCGGATCCGCGAGGAAGTTCACCGCGCTCCACCACTCGGCCAGCGCCTCGGCCACGGTGGGCTCCCTGGGAGTGCCGTCCTCACGGGCATACCCGAAGGTGGGCTCCTGGAGGACCCAGGCCGCCTTGTTGCCCGAGGCGACGGCGGCCGACACCGAGCGCTCGGACCCCAGCCGCTCGGCCACCTCAGCCATTGCGCGCCTCCTCGCGCCAGGTGCCAATGCGCGTCCCGCACACCTTCTCGAACTTGCGCTTCATCTGCAGCACCGTGGTGAAGTCGTTCTCCACCGCCACCGGCAGCTCGCACACGTGCCAGCCGTAGTGCTTGAAGCTGCTCGCCGCGCGCAGCACCTCCGGCTTGAGCTCCGGACGCCGCTCCAGCATCCGCGTGAGAACCTGATAGCCGCCCTCCGCGTGGCGGAACTCGTCCACGGAGATGAACTGCAGCAGCTTCACCAGCACCTTCTCCTGGCACTGGGCGGCGAGCTGCCGCGCGAAGTAGCCCGCGGCGTGCTCGGACCAGATGAAGTTCACCAGCTCCTGGACGGTGTCCTCGGGCCCGTAGTCCACGTGCTGGATGTTGCGCCGGCGGATCTCCACCAGCTCCTCGTCGGTGATGCGCGGCTCGAAGCCGACGATGTCCAGGTAGCGCCGCAGGCTCCAGAAGTGGCGGAAGCCCTCGAAGCACTCCACCTGGAAGACGCTGGTGGCGTCCACGTCCTCGTAGAGCAGCTTGATGAGCGAGACGGTCCCCAGCGCGTGGTAGGACTCGATGAGCGCGGTGCGCCGCACCTTGTCCAGGATGTCCGGCTGGCTCAGCGCCACTGGGATGTCGATTTCATCCCAGGGGATGTCCTTCTCCACGTTCCAGCGGGACTCGGACTTGGCACCGAAGAAGTCGTAGTAGTAGCGCTCCATCGTCATGGCAGCTCCTCATGAGCAGGAATCACCTCGCGCCAGGCAGCGGGGTCCGCCCCGTGGTACGCCACGAAGGCCGCCACCCACCGCTCCAGCCCGAAGGCCACGCACGCCGAGCTGGCCAGCCGCCCCTCGGGAAGCCCCAGCTCGAAGGTGCGAGAGAACGAGTCCCCGTGCAGATTGAAGGAGGCGATGGCCAGCTCTCCCTTCTGTCCGGTGATGTCCACCAACAGCTCGTACTTCAGCGACTGCGCCCGCTGCAGCAGCGTGCGCGCCCGCCCCTCCACCGAGCCGAAGAAGGGATCCGACGCCACGTCCACCCTCCCCGCCAGGCCATGCGCCTCGGCGAAGCGCACCACGTCCTCCAGCAGCCGCCCGCGCAGCTCCAGCAGCGCCTGCTCGGTGCCCAGGAGGATGATCTCCCTCATGGTGAACTCCCACTGCCGTCGCAGCGGTGAGAACTCCCCGTGCTCGTAGCGGAAGCACTGCCCCTGGGCGGTGAGGACGGTGGGCTCCTCCCCGAAGGTGTGGCCCCGGTACTCCGCGTAGCAGTGGTAGCACACCGCCCCCGAGAGCACCGCCCCCGCCGGGCGCAGGTGCGGGCCCGCGGCGGCCTCCACCTCGCCCCCGCCCTTCACCTCGTCCACGAAGGTGCGCAGCGCGCCGGCGTCCCGGTCCAGGCACAGCGCGAAGGTGGCGTGGTGGGGGAAGGACTTGAAGTAGTCCGTCCGCTCCATGATGGAGACGGGCAGCAGCGTGGGGTAGCGCCGCTCGGCGGCGCCATGGCGTCGGGCCAGCGCCAGGAAGCTCCGCTCGAAATAGTGGAAGAGCCACTGCGCCGGACCGGAGAGCGCCAGCGTGCCGTTGTCGTACGGCCGCGCGTCGCCCCGCTCCAGCAGCGCCTCCAGGGCCCCGGGCCTCGGCGCGCGCCCCTCTCCGAAGGTGAGCCCCTTCGCCTCCAGCGCGCTCATGCCTTCTCCCCCACCGGGCCGAACGTCTCCGCGATGATGCGCGGCGTGCGGAAGTAGTTCATCGTCAGCTTGTCCTCCGGCACCTCGATGGACAGCTCGCTCTCGATGAAGCCCATCAGGTCGATGATGCGCATGGAGTTGATGAGCCGATTCTCGAACAGCACGGTGTCCCGGCCGATGTCCGCCGTAATCCCGTTCTCCGCGCACAGCTCGCGGATGAACTCGAGCAGCCGCTCCTCGAACTGGTTGTTGTCCATGGTGTGTCGCCTCGCTAGCTCCGGTTGCGTCCCCAGTTCGTGGCCATGCAGTGGCGCAGCACGTCCCGCAGCAGCTCGCGCACGGGCGGCAGCGGCACCCGCTCCCCGAGCAGCTCCTGGACGGGCTGGCAGTCGAATACCTGTGACGCCGTCAGGTGGCCGTACATGGTGTCCCCGAGCCGGATGACCTCGTGGGACTTCTTGTTCTGCGTCTGCAGCAGCGTGCGCCGCAGCAGCGTGTAGGTGTCCTCGTCGACGATGTCCGGAGGGAGGAAGGCGCCCTGGCGCCAGCGCGGCTCCGTCTCGGCGGACACCTCGGCGGAGATGTCGATGAAGTCCTGCAAGGGCAGCCCTCGCGCACCGCTGCCGATGTGGAAGGTGCGCCCGGGCTGGAAGTGCTCGCGGAAGAGGGTGAGCAACGCCGCCGCCGCGTAGTCGTTGGAGGACAGCTCCATGAGCGTCTCGGGCGTGCCCGGGAAGGCGCCCACGTGTCCTTCGTGGAGGAGCCGCAGCAGCGCGTGCATGGAGTTGTAGCGCGTCACCTCGCCCGTATCTCGGCCGATGAGGTAGGCCAGCCGGAACTGGGCCAGCGGCAGCTCCTTCATCAGCCCGCGCACGTACACCTCCGTCTCGTACTTGCTCTGCTCGTACGGGTTGACGAAGCCGGCCTCGTGCTCGAAGTCCGTCTCCCGGAAGAGGCCCGGCCGGCGCCCCGCCACGAAGAGGGTGCTGACGTAGGCCGCGCGCTCCAACCGCCGGAAGGTGCGCACCACCTCGAAGACGTGGCGCGTGCCCTCCACGTTGCACAACCGCGCCTCCTCCAGCGGCGCGTCCAGCTCCACGTTGGCCGCCGAGTGGATGACGTGCGTCACCTCCCCGGCCAGCCGCTCCGCGTCCTCCGGAGACAGCCCCAGCCCCGGCCGGGTGATATCGCCCAGCACCGGCACGAACCGGCCCTCCTCCGGGCGCTGGCCCTCCGGCCACAGCTTCGCCGCCAGCTTCGACCAGCGCGCCTTCAACACCACGGGCGAGGCGGCCCGGATGAGCGCGAACACTCGCGCCCGAGGTGCGTTCGCCGCCAGCCAGCGCGCCATCTCCATCCCGACGGCGCCGGTGATTCCCGTCATCAACAGATTCATCTGTTCGCTCTCGTGTGGCTCGGGAAAGGACGCCTCACACCTGGACGATGCTGCAGCCCCAGTGCGCGCCCAGGCCGAAGGAAAACATCATCACGTGGTCGCCCTTGCTCACGAGCCCCCGGTCGATGACGTCCTTGAGGTTTATCCAGTTGTCCGCCGCCACGGAGTGGCCCTTGGGGCGGATGTTCTCCGTGTAGATTTTCTCCAGGGGGATTCCGGTGAAGCGGCTGAGGATTTCCCAGCTCCTCAGGCTGACGTTGTGGGGGACGAGCAGCTTGATGTCCTCGCGCGCCAGGCCGCTCTCCTTGAAGGTCTTCTCCAGCACGCGCTTGCCGGTGGGGAAGTAGGCGGCGAGCAGCTCGTTCTGGTGACCGTCCGGATCCCAGTAATAGCCACGGGTGAGGGTGTGGTAGCGCTTGAGGTGCATGCCCTCGGGGTTGCGCGAGAGGAGCACCGCGCAGGCCGAGTCGCTGCAGACGTTGTAGACGACCTCGCGCTTGATGCCGTCGGGGAAGACGTCCGCGTTGACGCAGACGGCGTACTTCAGGTCCTCCATCAGCATGACGGCGTGGGCCAGCCACACGGCGTGGGAGAGGGACACGCAGCCCAGCTCGCTCAGGCCCACGGTGCGGGCGTTGATGAGACCCAGCTCGTCCTGGATGCGAGTACTGGAGAAGCGGAACAACCCCAGGTGGGCGGACTCTCCCGAGGGGAACTCGGCCAGCGCCTCACCACGAGGCACCAGCGAGCTGGTGGGCAGCACGCTGGCGTTGATGAGCAGGCCCACCTCGCCGGGCTCCACCCCGTGGCGCTCGAGCAAGGCCTTGACGGTGGCCGAGGCCAGCACGGTGGCGGGCACGCTCGACACCCGGCAGTCGCCGAAGCCGAAGTCGCGCATCGTCTCTGGCGTGCTGAGCAGCCGGCCCTCGGCGGAGAGCTGCTCGAGGCCGACCTGCTTCTCGGGGAGCGTGTAGTGGATGCCCTGGATGCGGATGGGAGAGGCGGGATTCATGGGGTGACCAAGGCCAGCAGGTGCTCCTGCCGGAGCTGGAAGAGGGAGAAACGGAAGCAACGCTCGACGGGGCGGCGCAGGTACAGCACGCCCTCGGAGAGCTCGGGCTCGAACGCCCTCAGCGGGAGGGGACTCTCGGGGCAGAGAGCCTTGTAGAGCGCCTCCTTGAGCAGCCACAGCCACGTGGCCCGACGAGGCTCGCGCTCACAGCGGGCGCGCTCGGCCGGGGTGAGGAAGAAGTGCCACAGACGAGCGGGGATGTCGGCCGCGGGCGCCACGTCCACGCCCACCCGCGCCTCTCCCGGCGCCACCGCCGCCACCGCGAGCCCCCGCGCGTGGCTGAGCGACACCGCCAGCGGAGGTAACGCCTCGAGCCCGCCCAGCCGCGGCTCTCCCCGAGAGCCAGGCAGCACCTCCACCCGCGCCAGCCCCTCCTCCCCCAGCCCCACCAGGCTCGCGACGACACGCTTGCAGGCCTCGCGACCCAGACACCACTCCTCGCGCCGGTGCGCGGGCAGCTCCCCGAGGAAGACCCTCTCACGCTCCGAGAGCAGCGCCTCCGCCCTCGCCACCGTCCCCTCTCGAGGCAGCACCCCCAGATGGACACCTCCCCACTCGGAGAGCACGAGTCCCTGCGCCAACTGACAGGATAAAGGTAAATTCATCCGCATGGAAAGCGGGGGTTATACGCCTGTCATTACCTCCTGTAAAATGAGACCTTGCACTCAACCGACATTTCCGTCGGCGATTGCACCCGGAGCGGAGGAATACACATTGGCAATCCAAGACGTCTCTACGGCGGAGTCGCTGCAGCGCTGGATGGCGGAGCGCGTGGCCAGCTTCCTGGAGTTGGAGCCGAAGGACATCGACGTGCGCGCGCCATTCCAGCACTACGGGCTGGACTCGATGGAGCAGCTACGCATCATCGGAGAGCTGGAAACGCTGCTGCAGCGCGAGCTGGACGAGACACTGCTGAGACAGCACCCCACCATCGAGGCGGTGGCCGAGCACCTGGCTCGACCGACTGCGGCAGGACGATAGGGATTGACGCGGCGCGCCACTCTCCCCGTGAGGGGAGAGGGCAGGGACCAGGGAGAGGCTCAGGCGGCGCGGGTGCCGTCGCCGTGCTTCTCCTCGTACAGGGCGTCCACCGCCTCGCCATACTTCTTGAGCACGTTGCGCCGCTTGAGCTTCAGCGACGGCGTCAGCATGTCATTGGAGGTGGTGAAGTCCTCGCTGATGAGCAGGAAGCGCTGCGGCTTCTCGTAGCCCTTCGTGTTCTTGGTGAAGTCGTGAATCTGCTCGCGGAAGAGCTGCTGCACCTCGTGCCGCTTGAGCAACTCGGGGATGGCGCTGATGTCCAGCCCCTTCTCCGTCGCCCACTTCTTGAGCGTCTCCATGTCCGGGACGATGACGGCCACGTTGTAGGGCTTGTTCATCCCGTGCAGCATCACGTTGGCGATGAAGGGAGAGAGCTGGAGCCCCTGCTCGATGGGCACCGGCACCACGTACTTGCCGTTCTCCAGCTTGTACTGCTCCTTGATGCGGCCGGTAATCCACAGGTAGCCGTCGTCGTCCAGCAAGCCCATGTCGCCGGTGCGGAAGCCGCCGTCGCCGGTGAAGACCTTGTCGTTCTCCTCGGGCAGGTTGTAGTAGCCCTTCATCACGTTGTGCCCGTAGACGACGACCTCGCCCTGCTTGGGATCTCCCGTCTCGGTGCGGTCGATCTCCACCCGGGTGCCCGGAAGCGGCCGGCCCACGGAGCCGATCTTCCGGTGGCCGGGGCAGTTGGCGGTGGCGATGGGCGACGTCTCGGTGAGGCCATAGCCCTCGTAGACCACGATGCCCAGGTTGTCGATGAACTCGGCCACCTCGCGGGAGATGGCGGCCCCGCCGCTGAAGGCGTACTTCAGCCGGCCGCCGAAGCGCTCGCGCACCTTGGAGAAGATCAGCTTGTCGAAGAAGGCGTGCTGAAGCTCCAGGAGCGCGCTGCTCTGATGCTTCTCCGCCAGCGCCCGGCGCTCTCCGGCCACTCGCAGGCCCCGCATGAAGAGCATCCGCTTGAGAGGTTTCTCGTCCGCCATGCGCTTCTGCAACCCGTCATAGATGCGGTTGAAGATGCGCGGCACCGAGAAGAGCAGCGTGGGCCGCACCTCGGCGAGGTTGTCGATGATCTTCTCCACCGCCTCGGCGATGCCCATGGAGGCGCCCATGGAGTACAGCCCGTGCAGCTCCACCACCTGCCCGAAGCTGTGCGCCCACGGCAGGAAGGAGAGAGACCGGTCCTCCCCCGTCATGGGCATGATGGCGTGCATGGCGCTCACGTTGCTCGCCAGGTTGGAGTGGGTGAGCATCACCCCCTTGGGGTTGCCCGTGGTGCCCGAGGTGTAGATGAAGGCCGCGAGGTCCGACTTCTCGGGCTCGAAGAGGGGGGAGGGCGTCTCCGCGCCGCGCCGCAGCAGGCAGGCGAAGCTGTCCGTCTCGTGCTCGGTGCCGGTGAAGCGGATGATGTGCTCGAGCGTCGGCAGCTCCGGCTGCAGCTTCTTCAGCTTCTCGGCGATGGCGTCGGTGGCGGCGAACACCAGCCGCGCCCCGCAGTCGTTGAGGATGTACTGCCACTCCTTCTCGTGCTGCGCCTCGTACATGGGGACGTAGGCCGCCCCCAGCGTGTTGGCGGCGTAGCAGCCGATGGCCCACTCGTTCCGGTTGTTGGAGATGACCGCCACCCGGTCCCCGGCCGTCACGCCCAGTTGCGCCATGCCCGCGCGCAGGTCGTCCACCTGTTGACCGAACTCGGCATACGTCATCCACACCCACTGCCCGTTCTTCTTCTCTCCGAAGAGCGGACGCGAGCCGAAGCTACGCGTGCTGTTTTGGAAGATGTCGACCAGCGTCTCGAACTTGGGGCTCGCCATGTGCTCGGGCTCCTGGGGTGCGGGCGGGACCAGAGACTCCCCCCCTGACGTCCTACGAGCGCGAGACACTACCCCAACTCCCGCCGCGTGGCCTACTGGATGGGTCGAGAGATGTTCCTCAACTCACCAGGAGTGCAATGCCGCTCCGCGTCATGAAGCGGAGCGCGGACGGCCCGGAGCGGGACGGAAGACGCGCAGCAGCAGGAGGAGGGAGGGGAGGATGATGACTCCCCCCACGCCAAGCGCCACCAGCAGCAGCCGCTGGGTGGCCGGGCTGGCGGCCACGCCCTCGAGCGTGACGTCGGGCACCACGAGGTACGGGTACTGCGAGACGGCCCACCCGGAGACGATGAAGGCCACCTGCGCCGCCGCCGCCACCCGAGCCAGTCCGAAGCGACGGGCGAGCAACAGAGCAAAGGCCAGCACCGCCGCCACCGCCGTCACCCCGTGGAGCGCCAGGGCGAAGGGAGAGCCCGTCAGCCCCGCCCACACCCGAGGCGCCCCCTCGCGCGCCAGCGCCAGCACGCCGAAGGCCGCCAGGAACACCGCCCCGCCCGCCCCCAATGCCCGCCGCCGGAAGTCCTCGCGCAGCGCCTCCTCGCGCGTCTCCGCCGTGAGGTACACGGCCGCCAGGAAGGCGAAGAGGCACAACGCCAGCGCCCCCACCGCCAGTGAGAAGGGCGTCAGCCAGGCCTCGAAGAAGCCACTCACCACCGCCTTGCCCTCCACGCGGATGCGCCCGCTCACCACCGCGCCCACGAGCATGCCCAGCAGCGCCGGCGACAGCACGCTCGCCAGGCTGAAGACGAGCCCCCACCGCCGCTGCACCGCGTCTCCCCGTTCGTCGTAGGTGCGGAAGGTGAAGGCCGTCCCCCGGAAGACGATGCCCAGCAGCAGCAGCGTCAGCGGCACGTGCAGCGCCACCGACAGCACCGCGAAGGCCCTCGGAAACCCCGCGAAGAGGATGACCACCCCGATGATGAGCCAGACGTGGTTCACCTCCCACACCGGGCCGATGGCCTTCGCGATCAGCGCCCGCTGCTCCGCCTTGCGCGGCCCCGAGGCCAGCAGGTCCCACACCCCGCCACCGAAGTCCGCGCCCCCGAAGAGCGAGTAGATGACGAACGCGGCCACCAGCGCGCCGCCCAGCGCCAGCTCAGTGGACATGGGACACCTCCAGGGACACGGGCTTTCCTTCGCCCGGCAGCGTGCCCGCCACCTGCCACACCAGCAGCAACGTCACCATCACCCCGAGGAAGAGGTAGAGCAGCGTGAACGTCCAGAAGGGCACCGCCAGATGCGGCACCGGCGTCACCGCCTCCGCCGTCCGCATCACCCCGCGCACGATCCACGGCTGGCGACCCCACTCGGTAACGAGCCACCCCGCCTCCATCGCCACCACCCCCAACGGCCCGCACACCAGCCATCCCCACAGCAGCGCACGGCCCTCGGGCCAGGCACCGCGCCGCCAGCGCCGCCATAGCGTCACCGCCGCCAGCAGCGTCATCAGGCTCCCCGTCGCCACCATCACCTGGAAGGACAGGTGGACCTTGGCCACCGGCGGCCACTCGTCGCGGGGGAACTCGTTCAGCCCCTTCACCTCCGCGTCCGGGTCCCCATGCGCGAGGATGGACAGCGCCTTCGGCACCTCCACCGCCCACGGCGTGGTGCCCGTCTCCTCGTCCGGCAGCCCGCCCAGCTTCAGGCCCGCTCCCCGCTCCGTCTCGAACTGGCCCTCCATCGCCGCCAGCTTCACCGGCTGCGCCTCCGCCACGTGCTTCGCCGACAGGTCCCCCACCACCGGCTGCAGGAGCGCCGTCACGCACGCCAGCGGCAGCGCCACCCCCAGCGCCTTGCGGTGGAAGCTCGAGCCCGGGTGCCGCAGCAACACGAAGGCGTGGATGCCCGCCATCGCGAAGGCGCTCGCCTGGTAGCACGAGAGCAGCACGTGCCCCACCTGGTACGCCCACCCCGGACTGAACATCGCCACCACCGGCTCAATCTCCGTCGGCACCCCGTCCACCAACGTGAAGCCCGCCGGGTGGTTCATGAAGGCATTCACCAGCGTGACGAAGAAGGCGCTCGCAGCTCCGCTGATGGCTACCATCACCCCCGAGAAGAGGTGCAGCCCCGCGGGGATCCGCTCCCGCCCATACAGATAGATGCCCAGGAACACCGCCTCGGTGAAGAAGGCCGTCCCCTCCAGCGCGAAGGGAAGCCCGATGACCTCCCCGTAGGTGCCCATGAACTCGGGCCACAACAGCCCCAGCTCGAATGACAGCGCCGTCCCACTCACCGCCCCCACCGCGAAGAGAATGGCCGTCCCCTTCGCCAGCTTGCGGCTCAGCAACGCCAGCTCCGGGTCCTTCTTCCTCCGCGCCTTCAAGTCACTCAACACCATCAACAATGGCAACGCGATGCCCGCCGCCGCGAAGATGATGTGGAAGGCAAGCGACAGCCCCATCTGGGCCCGTGCATAGAGCAGATCCATAGAAATGAATCTGTCTGATACGTCGTTCATTTGCAATTAGAAGTATTTATATACCATTCAAGCGGAGGGGACACCGCCGCGGAGGCCCCGCCGGGGAGGGAGGGGCACGAGCCGCTCCGCCGCGTTCTTCGCCAGGGCGGTGGCCAGCGCGGTGGCGAAGATGAGGACCAGCTTGTGCCCGAGCTCCACGGGCAGGGGACGCTCCTTGGAGAGGGAGGCCACCCGCTCCGGGTGCTCCCACACGCGCCGCAGCGCCGTGCGACGCCGCGCCCACAACCGTCGCTTACGTCGGTGCGCCTCCCAGCGGGAGTACCCCACGCCCAGCACCAGCAGCCCCAGCGCCACTCCGCCCACCTTGCGCAGCACTTCACGATTCTCCCCGAGGATGCGGCGGAGCTGGCGCGGCACATCCAGCGCCCGAGTGCGCCGCCGCTCCAGCTCCTCGAGGGTGAGCAGCAGCTCGTCGCGCAAGCGGTCCGCCGTCCTCCCCACCTGCTCGCGCCCGCTCATCCGAGGAGTGATGTGTCCTTCCTCCCGCATCTCCTGTTCGCTCATTGCAGCGCCTCCCGGGTGAGGAGCAGGTTCGTCTTCAGCCGCTCCTGTGTCCGGGCCATGGGCTGCTTCGGCAGCCGCTTGTAGCCCACGAGCGCCAGCAGCCCCGCCACCGCGAGCAGGAAGAGGCCCACCAGCAACACCCCCAACCACGCGGCCAGCGGCAGCGCCAGCCCCGCCGCCACGAAGAGCGCCGCCAGGCCCGCCAGCCCCAGCGCTCCAGCGCTGCCCAGAAGAATGCCCGCCGCGGTCGCCCGGCGCAGCTCCTCTCGCAGCTCCTTCTTCGCGTGCAGCACCTCGGCCCGGGCCAACAGCTTCGCTTCCTCCACGGCGTGCCGGATGAGCTCCGCCGTGGACAGCGACTCCAGTTGCCTCCGCTCCAGCCGCTCCGATTCGCGTTCCACGCTTCCGCCTCCCCGGGCCTCTCCCGCGGGCACCTCCATCGAGCCCCCGCGGGGCCTCCCTCTCCGGGGAAGGTGGAGCCAGCTTCATTCCGGGGGAAGCTCGACCGACGGAGCGTGGGCCCGCGGTCGGCTGGCTGGTGCCCGGGCGGGGGCTCGGTGAATCCTTTGACACCTTCCCCGGGATTCGAGTCGGCGGGCTCAGCCGAGCCAGGGGCTGCAGCCCCAGAGCCGCATGTCCTCGGAGATGGTGGCGCACCACCATCCCGCGCCGCAGGCCTCGGAGTCCCTGGGATTGCACGGGCGATAGCAGGTGCTGATGGTGTCACTCCCCATTCCGCAGACCTGCCCCCCCGGGCAGCTCTCCGGAAGGAGCGGATTGCAGATACGAGCACACCAGAAGATTCCGCGACCCCGCCGAAGGCGCACATTGCAACGCTCCCCCTCCGCGCACGACACCTCGGGGCAGTCGCCCCGGACGTGCTCGAGGCAACGGTAGCGAGAGTCGTCGATGCGCTTGCACTGCTGCCCCTCAGCGCACCCACGCTGGCGGCAATCCGGAACGCAGGCCGGGCCATCGGGGCTTGCCTCGCAGGCGTATCCCACCGGGCAGCTCGCGGGCTCCTCCATCCGACAGGCCACGCCACACACGCCCTGGACGCACCGCAGGCCCTCCCGGCAGGAGCCACCGGGCGATACAGGCAGGGAGTCACACGACTCGCCCTCGCGCCGCAGTCCTTCGGGTATGCAACGGCGGATGACGGACTGGCCCGTCGCTCCGGTGGTGACGGCGCGACAGAGCTCCCCGGGAAAGCAGTGCGTGTCCTCCTCACACTCGGAGG
>QKJM01000791.1 GCA_003249315.1 Archangium sp. | reverse complement strand
GGAGTCGGTTCCCGAACTGATGCTACCGCGCTCCAGGGAGGAGGCGCGACCGCACAGCCTGGCTGGCGCCGAGCAGCAGCTTGTCAGTGTGCTGCTGGTCTCCCTTCGTGTCGGGGCCGCCGGTGAACAGACGGAGGACGCAGGAGGTCTCGCCTGGCGCGACGCCCTCCGCACGGCGCTGGCACCATACGGGGCGCGGGTGGAGCTGCTGGCGGACGGCTCGCTGGTGGCCACGCTGGCGCTGGAGTGGGGCACTGCCACGGACCAGGCGGTGCTGGCGGCCCGCTGCGCCCTCACCTTCAAGGAGCGCTGGCCCGAGGCCGCGGTGGTGCTGGTGACGGGCCGCGGCATGCTCAACGAGTGGCTGCCGGTGGGCGAGGCCATGGACAGGGCGGGGCAGCTTCTGCTCCAGGTGGAGCGAACGGCCGTCTCCGCGGAACTCGTCGTGCTGGACGAAGTGACGGCCGGGCTGCTGGGCTCCGAGTTCCGGCTCTCTCGCTCCGATTCGCGCACCTTCCTGCTGCAAGGCGAGCAGCTCAGCTCCGACGGCTCGCGCCCGCTGCTGGGCAAGCCCACTCCGTGCGTGGGGAGAGAGCAGGAGCTGGCGCTGTTGGAGTTCACCCTCACCACCTGCATCGAGGAGTCGGCCTCCCGGGCCTTTCTGGTGACGGCGCCAGCGGGCATGGGCAAGTCCCGGCTGCGTCACGAGTTCCTCCGCCGCCTCGCGCGCCGGGAGCAACCTCCGCTGGTGTTGGTGGGGCGGGGGGATCCGATGAGCGCGGGCGCCTCCCATGGCTTGCTGGGCCAGGCGCTGCGGCGGCTGTGTGAGATTGGAGAGGGAGAGAACCTGGAGCAGCGCCGGGTACGGCTGTACCGGCGGGTGGCCCGACACCTGCCGTCCGAGGAGGCCCAGGAGGCAGTGGAGTTCCTGGGTGAGCTGTGCGCCATTCCCTTCCCGGAGGAGGACAGTCCCCGCCTGCGCGCGGCGCGCAACGACCCGCGGTTGATGGGGGCGCAGATGGCTCGAGCGCTGGTGACCTTCCTCGCGGCCGAGTGCAACCAGGGCCCGGTGCTGCTGGTCCTGGAAGACATCCACTGGAGCGACGCGCTCACCGTGAAGCTGGTGGACGAGGTGCTGCGTGAGCTGGCGGAGCAGCCCCTGCTGGTGCTGGCGCTGGCGAGACCGGAGGTGAAGGAACTCTTTCCCGGGCTGTGGTCACGGTGGTTGCAGGAGATGGCGCTCCGAGGGCTGAGCCGCAAGGCGAGCGAGCGGCTGGTGCGCGAGGTGTTGGGGCCGCGGGTGTCCGACTCGGTGGTGCGGAGGGCGGTGGAGCAGTCCGCGGGCAACGCCCTCTTCCTGGAGGAGATCATCCGCGTGGTGGCCGATGGGCGTGGAGAGTCTCCTCCGGAGACGGTGCTGGCGATGCTGCAGACTCGCCTGGCGCACCTGGCGCCGGAGGCCCGGCAGGTGCTGCTGGCGGCGAGCATCTTCGGCCGCACCTTCTGGTCAGGCGGGGTGAAGGTACTGCTCCGAGGGCAGGGCGCGGGCGAGCGGCTGGAGGAGCACCTTCGGCATCTGGTGGAGCTGGAGGTCATCGAGCTTCAGCCCACTTCCCGCTTCCTTCAGGTGGACGAGTACCGCTTCCGCCATGAGCTGGTGAGGGATGCGGCCTACGGGCTGGTGCCCGACAGCCACCGGCCGGCGAGCCATCAACTGGCCGGTGAATGGCTGGAGCTGATGGGGGAGGTGGAGCCGCTGGAGCTGGCCATACATTACCAGCTTGGCCAGTTGCCCGCGCGGGCGGTCCACTTCTACACCCAGGCCGCCGAGCGGCACTTCGAGCGGCATGACATGCCGGGGATGAGTCGATGCGTGGAGGCGGCGCTGAGCTGCGGTGTGGACGAAGAGGCACTGCACCCACTGCGTGCGCTCAAGGCCACTGCGGCCTTCTGGATGGACGACCATGTGAAGGCCCATGAGGTCGGCAGCGAGATCCTTCCCAGGCTGAAAGCGGGAGGCACCTCCTGGTGCAGGTTGATGGGATGCCTGATCGGCGGGTCGGCCCAGAGTGGGAGGCTGGAGTACGCGGCCGAGCTGGCCCGCCTCCTGATGAACACCTGGCCGGAGGCCGGGGCCATGACGAGCTACATCGAGGCCGTCTCCTTCCTCTGCAATAGCATCATCTGGTGCGGTGAGCGCCTCGAAGCCGCCCTCTTCCGAGCGCGTATGCTCGAGGTCGCGATGGTGGACTGCGATGCCATGGCGCAGGGGTGGATGAGCTGTACCGAGAGCTTCTTCGTGTACTGGTTCGAGGACAAGCCGTGGCAAGCCCTCACCTGGGCGGATCACAGCACCAGGGCCTTCCGGGAGATAGGGGCGGAGCGTAACCCGATTGCGCCGCAGTGCCTGGCGGGGCTGGCGCTGGTATCGCTGGGAGATCCGCCCGGAGCCCTGGAGCGGCTGCGTGAGAGCCTGGAGATCGCAAGGAATGCGGGGCAGCAGTACCCGCTCGCCTACGCCAGAATCCACCTGGCCTTCGTGCTGGGAGATGGTCCGGAGGAGGCCTTGCGGAGAGAGGCGCAGGTCCTGGCATCCGAATGCCTGGAGGAAGCGAGCTCCAACCTCCTGCACCAGGGGCTGGCTCACCTGGTGTTGGCGAAGGTGGCCTCCGGGCGTGGAGAGCTACCACAGGCCGAGTTAGGGGCGCGCAAGGCCTGTGAGCTGCTAGCGCCCTTCCTCCCCTACCTGCTCTTCGCCCGGAAGGTGCTGGGCGTTGTCCTGCTCTCCCAGGAGCGCGCGAAGGAGGCCCGACAGGTGACGGCGCTCGGGGTGGAGGAGTTGGAGAGGATGGGCGGGTCGGGTGCGTGTTCGGTGTCCCTTCGCCTGGTACTGGCGGAAGCCTGTTTCATGGAAGGCGACTCCAGCGCGGGAGAGGCCACTCTGCGCGAAGCCCTGGCGTGCGTGAAGGCTCGCGCCAGCGACATTCCCGACCCCGCCGCACGTGAGCGCTTCCTGAGCCAGGTGCCCGAGAACGCCCGCACCCTCGAGCTGGCTCGCGAGCGTTGGAGAGAATCCTCGACCTAGCGCTCAGCTCGCCAGTGCTCCACAGCTCGAGGATGTTGCCGGGCCATGAGCCACCCGGGACCACCTTGCGCCTCCCAGGCGAAGGGCCAGGCCCCCCCTGAGTGCCACGCGGGTGGAAACATGGCCGGTGCGAGAAGAGTTGTCGCGGCCATGACAGCAGACCAGAAGCGCTTCTCCGGGAGCGAACGAACCCATCGCCGCGCCTTCGGTGTCCTCCTCGCCACGAGCCTGCTCGCCGGGGGCGGCGCCATGGCCGCCCAGGCAGTCAACCGCCCCTACCTCCAGTCGGTCACACCGACCAGCGCGGTCGTCGTCTTCCGCGCCGACCAGGCGTGCCCGGCACAGGTCCGCTTCGCCGCCACAGGCGCCGCCGATGCCGAGCAGGTGGCCACCTCGCCAACCTCCCAGGCGCAGCACGAGGTGACGCTGGACGGCCTGCGGCCCGGCACGGAGTACCGCTACACCGTCGAGGCGTGCGGGGGCCCGCTCGAGCCCGAGCACACCTTCCGCACCGCACCCGCCCCCGGCACCCCGGACGTACATTTCGCGGCCCTGGGAGACTTCGGCAAGGGCACCGAGGCACAGGCCTCCGTGGCGCAGCAGATCCTCATGCACGACCCGGATGTCGTCGTCACCGTGGGGGACAACATCTACAGCAGCGGCACCGACGCGGAGTTCACCCAGAACTTCCTCCGTCCCATGGGCGCGCTCT
>QKJM01000621.1 GCA_003249315.1 Archangium sp. | reverse complement strand
ACCGAGGACTATGTGCCGATCAGCACGGTCATGGACTACGACGAATCAAAGTTCAGCGCCTTCGATGACGACGAACTCTGGCTGGATCCTCCCAAGAAGATCCGTGGGAAAACGAGGTCCAAGGCCCTGAAGACGCGCAAAGAGCTGGCGACCGCGCTCGCCTCCGAGGAGCTGAAGGATACGCCGACGCGAGCCCCCCACTTCGGCTCCATCTCCACGGGCGTGCGCGACCACAAGCTGATCGTCTCCATCAAGCTGGTGGGGGACTCGGGATACTGGAAGGCCGCCGAGCCCTCCTTCTCCCTCTACGACGAGGACTGTCAGACCGAGCTCTCCAAGCTCACCCCCCAACCGTCTGCTCTGTATCCCCAACTCCTCGAAGCGCTCATCCCTCTGAATGACAAGAACCTCCTCGGCAAGAAGGTGAGCATCCGCGGTCAGGTCACCAAACCGGACGCACACCTCTGGGACGAAGTGGTCGCCGCCCCGCCAGCGTTCTCCGTCCCCTACGAGGGCGTGCCCCGGCTCGACACACCGACGCAGCGCATCGTGGAACTCACGGATGCCACGTCCTACATCCAGGTCCAATGCCAGACCCACCACATCCCGAACGGAAAGTGGGGAAGCACCCTCGGGTTCCGCATCCGCGAGTATTTCCAGGGCCAGGGCGAGCCCATCCTGCTGTCGGGAATCCCGTTCCGGTACGACATCCCCAAGGGAGAGGGAGGCAAGTGCGATGCCAGGGGTCGACTGGTGGCTCGAGTCACGAACCAGGAGATGGTCGACAAGCTGCGGAGCGAGGGCAGGTACAAACTCGAGGCGTACGTGCTGGACAAGGACGGGAAGGTCCTCTCCACTGACGTCCGTGCCAGCTCCATGGACTTCGGGAAGTCACCTCGAAGGCTCGAGGGCACGATGGTCTGGGGGCAGAAGGTCTCGGCCGACTTCAGGAAGAAGGTGCTGGCCATCTGCGACCACCTGGACATCCATCCGGACCACCTCATGGCCTGCATGGCTTTCGAAACGGGAAGGACGTTCTCGGCCAGCAAGCAGAATACCGCGGGCAACAGAGCGTACGGACTCATCCAGTTCACCGCCATTGGCGCGAAGGATCTCGGGAAGACGCTGGATGAGCTGAGGGTGATGAGCGAGATAGAGCAGCTCGACTACGTCCAGGAGTACATGCGCCGTTGCATCAAGAGCAAGGGACCCCTCAAGACGCTCGGTGACGTCTACATGGCCATCCTCTGCCCCGCGGCCGTGGGCAAGCCGGAGACCTACTGGTGCTACTCGCAGGCGAACAGCCCGGGCTCGTACAAGGCGAACGCCAAACTGGACAAGAACAAGAAGGGATACATCACCAAGGCGGACGCAACGGTGAAGGTGGAGGAGCAGTACAGGGAAGGCCAGCTCTTCAGGATGTAGGCGAGGTCCGCTCGTGACAGGCAGCGGAGGAATGCCTTTCTCCCGACTGTTGGAGAGCGGCCAGAAGGTATATGGTGCGAGTTCATGACACCTGCAAATCCCCTGAAGCCTCTCGCCCTGCTGGGCGCGCTCGTCTCCCTCGGCCTCACCGGCTGCGAAACCCAGGAGCGCGGCGTACTGCTGGTCGGCAACACCCGTGCCCACAACGTGGTGAAGCTGGACGAGCAGAGCGGCGAGTACCTCGGAGAGTTCATTACCGCCAGCAGCGGCGGGCTGGTTGCCCCGGACAGCGTCATCGTCGGACCGGATGGCAATGTCTACGTGGCCAGCGGAGACACGCCGGAGAACTCGGCGGTGCTGCGCTACGACGGCAAGACAGGCCAGTTCCTCGACACGTTCGCTTCGGGCCATGGCATGCACCGCCCCTACGGTCTGGCCTTCGGCAAGGATGACCGGCTGTACGTGAGCAGCTTCCAGAGCGATCAGATCCTCCGCTTCGACGCGACGACGGGTGCCTTCGTGGATGTCTTCGCGACGGGCAACGGACAGCCGGGAGGGCTGAACGGACCCAACGGGCTGCTCTTCGGACCCGACGACAAGCTGTATGTCACCACCCAGGGCAGCGTGGCCGGCACTTTCCCCGGCCTGCCCAGCGAGGTGCTCCGCTACGACACCACCACGGGCCAGTCCGAGGTCTTCGTGGAGCAGCCGGAGCTCTCCCCCGCGGGCGTGGGCTACATCAGCCTGCTCGGCCTGGCTTTCGGTCCCGACTGCGAGCAGCAGGGCGGCGAGTGCGACCTGTTCGTCAGCGACTACGCCAACGACGTGCGGCGCTACGACCTGGGCACGCGAGCCCTCGAGGCCACGCTGTCCACCAACTACTCGGGCACCACGCCCTCGAAGAACCTCATCGGAGGTCTGACCTTCGGCGAGGACGCGCGCCTCTACACGGTGGGCTTCGACAGCACCGAGGAGGGCGGCTACAAGGGCGCCATCCTGCGCTTCGACGGCAGGACGAACACGCCGATGCCCGCCTCCGGCCAGAGCGGCGCCCTCTTCGTCGCGCCCGACAGCCGGCTGGTGCGCTCCATCGGCATGCTCTTCACGAAGCTGCCTCGCGACTGAGTTCGCCCGGCGTCGGGGACGGCTACTTCGCCGTCCTCGACCAGCGCCAGCAGGAACGTCCACGTCCCTTCACGGCCCGGCTCGTGATAGGCAGCGGCGGCGATGAATCCTGAACGGACGGCTCCCCGAGTCCTCGTCGTCGGCTGTGGCGGCATCGGCGGCGTGCTCCTCTCCCGCCTGCTGGAGAGCGGCCAGAAGGTGGCCGCGGTGACGCGCCGCGAGGAGATTTCCCACGTGCTTCGCACCCGCGGCCCCGTGCTGCGCGACGAGCAGGGCGAGCGCACCCTCCACGGCGACCTGGAGCTCTTCGTCCAGCCCCCCTCCGAGGGCTCCTACGACTTCATCCTGCTCGCCACGCCCCCCAACGGAGTGGAGGCCGCTGCCCGGGACTCCGCCCACCTGCTCGCGCCCGACGGGGCCCTGGTGGTGCTCCAGAATGGCCTGTGTGAAGAGCTCGTCGCCCAGGTGGTGGGCGAGCACAAGGTCATCGGCGCCATCGTGGCCTGGGGCGCCTCCTCCCCGGCGCCGGGCGTCTACGAGCGCACCTCCTCCGGTGGCATCGTCCTCGGTACCCTCCAAGGGGGCGAGCCGGATGCCCGGCTGCTCCGGCTGGCCGAGGTGCTGCGCGCGGTCTCCCCCGTGGACTTCACCCGCAACCTGCGCGGCGCCCGCTGGAGCAAGCTGGCCATCAACTGCGCCATCTCCACCCTCGGGACCGTGGGCGGCAGCCGCGTGGGTCCCCTCCTCCGCCACCGCTTCGTCCGCAGGCTCGCCATGGAGGTCTTCACCGAGGTGCTCCAGGTCGCCCGCGCCGAGGGCGTCCAGTTGGAGAAGGTGGCCTCCACCGTACACCTCGAGTGGCTCACCCTCCGCGAGTCGGAGCTGCGCTCGCCCGCCTCCCCCTCCCTCCTCGGCAAGCACCTGCTCCTCTTCGCCATCGGCCTGCGCTACCGGCGGCTGCGCTCGTCCATGCTGGCGGCCATCGAGCGAGGACGCGAACCGCCCGTGGACTTCCTCAACGGCGAGGTGGTGCGCCGCGGGAAGGCCCACGCCCTCCCCGTCCCCGTCAACGAGCGCCTGCTGGAGGCCGTCCACGCCATGTCACGGCACGAGCTCGCCCCCGGCGTGGAGACGCTCCGCAGCATCCACGCGCGGACCCGGCCCCAGCGGAAGTCATGAGCGGATTGGAACTCCGGGGCCTCGCGCTCGCGTAGGCTCGGGGGATGCCACACGCTTCGAGTGACCTCCTCCGGCA
>QKJM01000986.1 GCA_003249315.1 Archangium sp. | reverse complement strand
CTGCACACAGGGGATCTGCGTCACTACGAAAAGAAGAATGAGGGAGAGCACCTGTCGGAGATTACCTCACCTCAAGAGGCTGGCTGGCCGCAGCGGCGCCTGGCCGACACGGCCTGGGAGCCACTTCACACCCGCGTGACGCCGCCCATGGCCTCCAGCAGTGTCTCCCACACCTCCTCCACCCCCAGCTTCTCCGTGGAGGAGAAGGGCAGCACGGCCTCCAGGGGCAGGGCGAGCTGCTCGGCGAGCTGCTTCAGCCGCGGCTTGCGGCGCGCCTTGGGCATCTGGTCGATCTTCGTCGCCACCACGAGGATCCGCCGGTCCGCCGCCTCCTGGAGGTAGTCCAGCGTCTGGAAGTCGTCCGGGGTGGGCCCCACCTCGGCGTCGATGATGCTCACCACCGCCTCCAGGCCCCCCCGCTTCTCCAGGTAGGTGGAGATCATCTTCTGCCACTGGGCCCGGTCCGTCTTGCTCACCTTGGCGAAGCCGTAGCCGGGCAGGTCCGCCAGGCGCACCCGGTGGCGCTCCCCGTCCCGCTCCACGTCCACGTCGAAGAAGTTGAGCGTCCGCGTGCGGCCCGGGGTGTTGGAGACACGCACCAGCTTCCGGCGGCCGGTGAGCGAGTTGATCATGGACGACTTGCCCACGTTGGAGCGGCCCACGAAGGCCACCTCCGCGGCATGCCCCAGGGGATACCCCTTCGGCTCCACCGCCGTGGTCACGAACTGCGCATCGAGGATGCGAATCACACTATTTCTTCTTCGCGGGCGCGGGAGTATCCGCCTCGGCGCGCGCGGCCCGCTTCGCCCGCTCGACGGACCAATGATCGATGGCCTTGAGCGACTCGGCGAAGTCGAAGGGCTTCAGCGACGGAGAGGAGGCGTCGTGACAGGTACGACACGCCTTCTCCGAAGGATCCTGCAGCCCCACCAACCGCGCCAGCTCGGCGTCCTTCATCACGTAGGCGGCCGAGTAGTACTGGCCCCCTCCGTGGCAGGTCTCGCAGGTGACGTGGGACACGCCCTGGGAGGACTGCTGGGGTGCATGGCAGGAGAGGCAGCGAGCATCCTGCTTCTGCGCCTCCGAGAGCGAGTCCGTGGCCCGGGCGTGCTTCGACTGGGTCCAGGCCTCGTAGGCCGCCGGGTGACAGCCCTTGCAGCTCTCCGGACCGAGCAGATCTGCCGCCTCGGCGGCGCCGGAGAGGACGAGAACGAGCGAAAGAATCCAGGAGCCACGAGCGCGCATCGCCGCGAGGACTAGCAGACCCCCCCGAGCGGAGCAAGGATGGGGTACGACGGTTGCCGGGCAGGCGGCACCCGCTTCGCAAGCCCGGCGCTTGAGAGGGCACGGGCGAATCCGTTAGGGAGGAGGAATGATGAGAACGATCGCCATCGTCGCCGTGCTCCTCGCCGCCCTCCCCGCGGTCGCAAAGCCGTGGCAGGGCATCGAGGCTGGAACCTCCAAGCGGGAGCAGGTCGTCAAGAAGTTCGGCGAGCCCTCCCGCGTGGTCACCTCCGGGGACAAGGAGATCGTCGCCTACCTCGAGAAGGAGGCCATCAAGGGCACCAGGCAGGTACAGTTCCTGGTGGATGCGAAGACCCAGATCGTCGAGCGCATCAACATCTTCCCCGGCCCGGTGGTGGAGCTCGAGGCGGTGGTGAGCACCTACGGCACCGCCTGCCCCTCCGGCAAGGGCAAGGCCCGCGCGTCCTCCCCCTGCTTCGTGAAGAAGCTCACCGAGGACTTCCGCACCTACCTCCTCTACCAGAGCCTCGGCATGGCCGTGTTCCTCAACGCGGACGGCAAGACGGTCAACTCCTTCATCTACACCACCCAGGCCGAAGCGAAGTAGGTCCAACGTGTACATCTACGGTCTGACGGGCGGAATCGCCTCTGGGAAGAGCACGGTGAGCGGCATGCTGCGCGAGCTGGGGGCGCGGGTGCTGGACGCGGACGTCATCGCCCGCGAGGTAGTGGAGCCGGGGACGCCCGGGCTGAAGGCGGTGGTCGAGCGCTTCCCGGGCGTGCTGGGCCCGGACGGCCGGCTGGACCGGGCCGAGCTGGGGCGCCGCGTCTTCGGAGACCCCCAGGAGCGCGCGGCCCTCAACGCCCTCCTCCACCCGCTGATCGGCCAGGAGTTCCTGCGCCGCACCCAGTCCCTCGCCGAGCAGGGGGTGGAGCGCGTCATCTACGACGCCCCCCTGCTGATCGAAAACCGGCTGCACGAGGCGATGGAGGGGGTGTTGCTGGTGTGGGTGCCGAGGGAGCTGCAGAAGGCCCGGCTGATGGCTCGGGACGGGCTGGACGAGGCGGCGGCGGAGGCTCGACTGGCCTCCCAGCTCCCACTCGATGAGAAACGCCAGTACGCCACGTGGGTGGTGGACAACTCGGGTGACCTGGCCGCCACCCGAGCGCAGGTGGAAGCGGTGTGGCGCGCCATGCTCGCGCGCGGGTGAAGGCCGGGTATGCTGCGCCCCCCATGAGCAAGAAGCGCAAGGAGGCCCGCCAGCGGCCCGAGACATACTTCGTCACCGGGTTCCCGGGCTTCATCGGCAAACGACTGGTCGAATACATCGTCCGCAAGGAGCCCGAGGCCCACGTCTACGCCCTGGTGCAGCCCAAGCACCTCAAGGAGGCGCAGCAGGTGGCCGCGTCGCTCCAGGGCGCCGGAGCCACCCTGGAGCTGCTCACCGGCGACGTCGTGGACATGCACCTCGGCCTCTCCGGCGACGAGTACCAGCGCCTGTGCGAGCAGGTGACGCACATCTACCACCTGGCCGCCGTCTTCTACCTGGGTGTCCCCAAGGAGACCGCCTGGCGCATCAACGTGGACGGGACGCGCAACGTGCTGGAGCTGGCGCGCGACTGCGAGCACCTGGCGCGCCTCAACCACTTCTCCACCTGCCACGTCTCCGGCGACCGCCTGGGTGTCATCGCCGAGGACGAGCTCGAGTGCGGCCAGGGCTTCCGCAACGTCTACGAGGAGACGAAGTTCCAGGCCGAGCGCCTGCTGCAGCGTGCCTCGTCCTCCCTGCCCATCACCATCTTCCGCCCGTGCAGCGTGGTGGGGGACTCGCGCACGGGGGAGATCGATCGCTTCGAGGGCCCCTACTACCTGGGCATCCTCATGGTGACGAGCCCGCTGGTGATGCCGATGCCCCTGCCGGGCAACGGCGTGGCCCCGCTCAACGTGGTGCCAGTGGACTACGTGGTGGAGGCGGTGTGGGCGCTCTCGCATGATCCGCGCGCCGAGGGCCGCACCTTCCACCTGGTGGATCCCAACCCGATGAGCGCCCGGCGCGTCTACGAGATGATCGCCGAGAAGGCCAACAAGCGGCTGCCGCGCTTCAACCTCTCGGCGCGGGCCGCGGACGTGATGATGCGGCTGCCGCTGCTGGAGAAGCTGGCCCGCCCCCAGCGCGCCGCGCTCAGCTACGTCAACCACCTGGCCATCTACAACTGCCACAACACGCTGGAGCTGCTGGACGGCACCGGCGTCCGCTGCCCCCCTCTCTCCCTCTACCTGGATCAGCTCGTGGCCTACGTCCGCGAGCAGTACCGCCAGCGGAGAGAGGAGGCCGCGGAGGTGGAGGATCCGCTGGATCGCTCCCCCTCACGCGAGGATGAAGAAACGAGCCCCCTGCTTCGTCGGAGCCGTTGATCATGCGATACCCCCTGACTTCCGCCCTGTTCCTCCCGCTCGCGACCCTGCTGGGCACGGGCTGCCTGGTGAACCCCAATCCCCAGCAGGATCCATGCGCTCCCAACCCCTGCACCCAGGGGAACAAGAACCAGTGCGTGAACGA
>QKJM01000945.1 GCA_003249315.1 Archangium sp. | reverse complement strand
AGGAGGTGCCGCGCGTTCTTCTCCACGCGGCTCAGGCTTCCGCGCTGCTCCTCGGTCACCGGGCCGTCCACGCCGTCGAGGACCAGCTGCGTGTAGCCGAGGATCGAGTTCATGGGCGTGCGCAGTTCGTGGCTCATGTTGGCGAGGAATTCGCTCTTCAGTCGGTCCAACTCCTGGAGGGTGCGATTGGCCGTCTCCAGCTCCTGGGTCCGTTCGCGGACTTTCTCTTCCAAGGTTCGGTTCAGTTCCCGCACTTCTTGAAAGAGACGGGCGTTGGCGATGGCTAGGGCGAGCTCGCTCGCCAACGCCTCGAAGGCCTCGACGAACTTCTCCGAGAAGTAGCCCTTGCGGACGTGGCTTGACGCTGCCAAGACGCCGATGACCTGGTCCTCGTGGATGATGGGGGTCGCGATGATGCACTGCAAACCCAGGTTGGCGGCCACCTCCAGGGGAACCGACGGTCCCAGAAGGGCCGCGTCGGAGAGGAACACCGTCCGCCGGCGGGCGGCCGCCTGACCCACGTAGGAGTGTTCATCCGCGGGCACCGGGCCGACACCCTGGAAGACCTTCGCAGGTCCCCGGGCAAGCCGTGGGGTCAAGACCCCCCCCTGGGACAGGAAGACGCCCTGGCATTCCAGGCCGAAATCGGCCGCGATGAGATCCAGAACCGACGCGATGGCTTCCTTCTCGTCCAGGGTGGCAGCGATCCGCTTGGACGCCTCGAAGAGGACCGACAGCTCCCGGACCCGGCTCTGGAGCTCCTCCCGACTCTCCTCGAGGGAGAGGGACACGGCGCCGAAGACGTCGAAGATCTCCTCCAGGGTGGTTCCCTTCAGGGTGAGATATCGCTCCACCACCTGGCTGGCCGCCGCGGGGCCAACGGCGCCGGCCAGCGTGCGCTCGACGAAGCCCCGCAGGGCGAGCATGGTGTCGTCGGAGACCACGCTCTCCGGCACATAGGACACGTTCCCGAAGAAGGTCCGCATCCTCTCCCGAGCCTTCTCAGGACCAAGGAACTTTGCCAGGAGGTCTTCGAACTCGCCGACCGCCGGAGCGCGGGCCATGCGAAACTCGGGCCGCTTCCCCTCAGGCCGCACCAGCGCGTCGACGAAACGCGGAATCTGCTCGGCCTCCACGATCGACGGCCTCGTGAAGAGACTCACGGCGATGAACCCGCCGGCATTCAGGAACATGGACCAGAAGGTGCCGTGGGACCAGATGTCGAGTCCCTCCAAACCCAGGAATGCAGTGGGCCGCAGCCAGCCGATCCCCCAGGGTCCGGTTTCTACTAGGCCAGCCGGCAGCCAACCCGCTTGGCACAAGGCCGGCAGGAGGAACATGTACAGCCACGACCCGAACCCCAAGGAGAGCCCCGCCACGGCACCCCGCGCCGTGGCGCTGCGCCAGAAGAGGCCTCCGATGAGAGCGGGAGCGAGCTGGGCGGCAGCGCCGAAGCTCAAGAGCCCGATGTTGACCAGCATGAACCGCTCGCCGAGGAGCCGGTAGTAGGCGTAGCCGAGCAGGATGACGCCCATGATCCCGATCCGCTTGATGTGAATCAGGTAGGGCGCGAAGTTCCGGGGCCACCCCAAGCGCAGCAGGACGGGCATGGCCAGGTTGTTGAGAAACATCGTGGCGATCGTCACGGAGGAGACGACGACCATACCTGTTGCCGCCGAGAGGCCGCCGAGGAAGGCGACCAGGGCGAGCACCCGCCAGCCCTCGTGGAGGGGCAGGGTGAGAACGTAGCTGTCGGCCAGACCTGGGTTTTGGAACACCAAGAGGCCGCCGAACGCCACCGGCACCACGAACAGGTTGATCAAGACGAGGTACAGGGGAAAAAGCCACATGGCCCCCCGGATATGCTCTTCCGAGCAGTTCTCTACGACCATGATGTGGAACTGCCGGGGGAGGAGCATGACCGAAGCGATCGAGAGGAAGAGCAGCGTGAACCACGACGTGAACGAGTAGGGTGCGTCGGTCCCGAAGGTCAGCAGGTGGGAGTACGCCGGATGGGCGGCGACCCGGGCGAAGATGTCACCGAAGCCGTTGAAGATCCCCCAGGTGACGAACGACCCTACAGCAAGGAAGGCGACGAGCTTGACCAGGCTCTCCAGGGCCACGGCTGCCACCATGCCCTCGTGGCGCTCTGAGGGGTCCAGGGTTCGGGCGCCGTACATGCCTCCAAACAGTCCCAAGACCAAGGCAACCACAAAGGCGGTGTCGTGATAAAAGGGACTCGGGCTCACGACCGTGCGCAGGAGACCCTCGGGGGCAAACTGCGTCAGGAGATCGAAGGTGGTGGACACCGCCTTGAGCTGGAGACCGATATAGGGTGCATTGCCCACGATCGCGATCACCGTGACGAGGGCACCGATGCGGCCGCTCTTCCCGTACCGCGAGGCCACGAAGTCGGAGATCGATGTGATGTGGTTTTCCCGGGCGATGCGCACCATGCGGCGCAGGAGCGCCCACCAGGAGAACGCGATCAGGGTGGGCCCCAAATACACGGCCAGGAACTCGAAGCCAGAGGTGGCCGCGCGCCCCACGCTACCGTAAAAGGTCCAGGAGGTGCAGTAGACGGCGATGGAGAGCGCGTAGACCAGGGGGTTGGAGATGATGCTCAGGCCCCGGTCCTTGCGGCGCTCCGCCCAGTAGGCCACCCCGAAGAGCAGGAACAGATAACCGAAGGCGATGGCCGCGACCCGAGCCGGAGTTAGAAACACTTACTCGTCCTCCGGAGGCGCGCGATACAGAGCCCAGACGTAGAGCCCGATCACCGCGACGCTCGCCGCCCAGCCCAGGATGAAGTAGAGGAATAACAAAGGAATGCCGAACAGCGTGGTTCGGCGGTTGAAGATCTGCAGAAAGGGGTAATTGATCATCAGGGCGCCGAGAACGAACGCGATCCACCACCACTGGCGAAGCTTGCTCCGGCTCCAGCCTCCCACGGCGCCCTCCTTTACACCATCCGCAACACCTGGGGCGATGGGGTCAGGCGCTCGACGCCCGCGGCCGTGACGACAAAGGTGTCCTCCACCCCCACCACCCCGCGGCCATGGAACACGAACTTCGGCTCGACGGCAAAGACCATCCCCTCCTCCAGGGGCAGGTCGAAACCGCGCGCCAAGAAAGGGAACTCGTCCACTTCCAGCCCGATGCCGTGGCCCACGAAGCTCACCTGCTGCGCATCACCCATGAAGTGTCGAGCGTACGGCGACCCGGCCGCCACGTCCAGGGCCACCTGGTAGAGGTGAGAAGCCAGGACCCCGGGACGGGCCGCCTCGGCTACGGCTTGCTCCACTTCGAGGGCAGCGGCAAATGCGTCGGCGAAGGGCTCCGCCGGAACGCCCAGGCTGAAGACCCGCGTCTGGTCGGAGAGATACCCGGCGCAGTTGCCCACCAGATCCACGACCACAGGGTCGCCGGCTCGGATCGGGCGCCCGCTGGCGCCGTGGGGCAGCGCCGGTGCCATGCCCAACCCGCCCGTCGGGGCGTCGACAAAAGACGGCGTGGCCGCTGCCGCGCCGGCCATCACGTGCCCGTAGAAGATCTCCTGGTTGAAGCCCCGCATGCGAATCAGCCCGCCGTGCCCGCGAAGGCGCAGCTCGGCCTCTAACCGGGCCGAGAGCTCGAGCTCCGACACCCCGGAATCCAAGTAGGTGGGTACGGTTTCCACGGCGTCGGCCACCACCCGCGCTGCCTCGCGGATGCGCGCCAGCTCCCAAGCGGACTTCACGGCACGTGTCCTGCCAATCGCCCGGGAAGCATCGCGGAACTCGACGTCGGGCAAGAGGCCCGAGAGCCGCT
>QKJM01000687.1 GCA_003249315.1 Archangium sp. | reverse complement strand
CGTCACCGACACCGAGGTGTCCCCCAGGGGGAAGAGGGTGCCGCTGGCCTGGCTGTACGTGAGCTGAGGTATGGAGGCGACATCCACGACCGTGGCGGGCGGGTAGGAGACGGCGGTGCCCTCGGGGCGAGTGGCCTCGGCGACCCGCGCGCCCGGGCACGAGAGGAGGGGCGCGGTCGTGTCCTGCACCGTCACCTGGAAGGAGCAGCTCCCGGTGTTGCCCGCGGCGTCGATGGCGGTCGCGGTAACGGAGTGGCTGCCAAGCGCGAGCGACGTGCCAACGGCGAGGCTGTAGAGGATGCGCGGCGGGTCCGTCCGGTCATCCGAGGCCTGTGCGGCGGGAAAGAGGGCCGCGGCGCCCTGGAGGCTGGTGGCCTCGAGCGTCTGGTCCGCCGGGCAGGAGACGGTAGGCGCCACCCTGTCCGCGAGCGGGTTGGACAGAGCCCACAGCTCGTGGCCCGTGTTGCCGTCGTCGGCCTGGAAGAAGAGGAGCGAGCCCGCGGTGCCCAGCAACCTGGGATTGGACGAGGCGGCGCCGGGGGACAGGTCTTCCAGGAGGCGCGTCCCCGCCTCCGTTCCGTCCGTGCTCCACAGCTCCAGGCCGGAGAGCCCATCCGAGGCGGCGAAGACGAGCGGCCCCTCGGGCCCGAGCGGAACGAGCGGCTGCCGTCCAGCGATGGCGCTGGCCAGTCCGGGCGCCACGTCCTTCACCGGCACCGTCCCCTCGGGCGTGCCGTTGCTCGTCCACAGCTCGTAGCCGTGGACGCCGTCGTTGTTGAGGAAGAAGAGGCGCCCGTTCATCTCCGTGAGGGAGGCGGGAATCCCTTTGAAGTACGCGTGAGGCCCGAGGTCCTTCAGCCGCACCGTCCCCTCGGGCGTACCGTCACTCGTCCACAGCTCGAAGCCACTCTCGCCGAGTCGCTCGGCCGCGAAGAACAGGCGCCCCCCCACCTCGGCGACGACATCCGGCGTATTGTACGTGCCCGCCAGCCGGCTGCCGGCAAGCACCGGAACGGTCCCCTCCCCTGTGCCATCACTCTTCCACAGCGATACATCGGCGCTGTCGTAGGAGGATCTGACCCAGAAGAAGAGCGTCCCACCCGCCCCGATGAGATGGTGCGGAGTCCCGAGGATGTACGAGGAGGCGAGCGTCTTCACCTGTACGGTGCCCGCCTCGGTTCCATCGGTCTTCCACAACGTCTGGCCCCACTCGGGGGACGAGACGGAGAAGAAGAGCGTGGAGCCCACGGCTGTCAGGTTTTCAATCTCCTCGGGCCAGAAGTCCCGAACGAGCCGCGTTTCCGCGACCGTCCCATCGATCCACCTCAGTTCGCGGGAGCTCCGGGTGGTGAAGTAGAGCCGGCCTCCAGCGGGGACGAGGTACGGAGGGGTGCTACCGCCGAAGGAGCCCACGCTGGTGAAGCTCGCCAGCTTCTGCGTGCCCGCTTCCGTCCCGTCGCTCGTCCACAGCTCACCGCCGCTGCTGGGGGAGTACCTGGCCCAGAAGTAGAGCCGCCCGTCCAGGACCCTGAACGACTGCGGGCTCGCCCCCCCTCCCCCCGGGTTGAGGTCCTTCACCAGGCCTGTGCCCTCCGGGGTGCCATCGCTCTTCCACAGCTCCGTGCCCGTCTCCGGCGAGCTGCCGACGAAGAAGAGCGTGCCCTCGAGGTCCACCGCGGGCTCGATGAGGCCGTTGGCGTTCTGGGAGGTAGGGAATTCGCGGACGAGCCGCGTGCCATCACCGGTGCCATCCCTCGTCCACAGCGCGCGCCCGAAGGCTCCGTCCTCCACCCAGAGGGCGAGCCCGGTGTCCAGGGGGGCCAGCAGCACGCTGGGGGTGGTTCCGAGCGGCGGGAGGAGCGTGGCGAGCGAGAGGGTGCCTTCAGGAGTGCCATCGCTCTTCCAGAGCTCCCGCCCGTTCTCCGCGGTGCGGACCTCGAGGTACAGCGTGCCGCCCTGGACGACGGCTGCCTTCGAGTCCAGGAGGGCCACCTTCTGTACACCCTCCGGCGAGCCATCGCTCCGCCAGAGAGCGCGCTGGAATTGCTCATCATAGGCCGAGAAGAAGAGCGTGCCGCCCACGTCCGTGAGCAGCGAGGGGGAGGAGGAGTCCTCGACAGGCAGGAGGTCCTTCACCAGGAAGGTGCCTGGCGCGAAGCCGTCACTGCGGTACAGCTCCTCGCCGGTGCCCCCGTCATACGCGACGAAGAAGAGCAGCCCACCCACCGCGGTGAGGGAATGCGGCGCCGAGCCCTCGAGCCCCGGACGAATGTCCTCCACCCTCCACGTCCCCGGCTCCGTCCCATCGCTCGTCCACAGCTCCCGGCCGGTGCCTCCGTCATCCGCGACGAAGAAGAATCGCTGACCCACCACCGTGAAGGAGTCGGGCGAGGAACCGCTACGCCCGGGGAAGATGTCCTTGACCCGAAGAGTGCCCTGGACGGTGCCATCGCTCCGCCACAGCTCCTCGCCGTGGTTCGCGTCACTCATCGCGAAGAAGTACGTCCCACCCACCACCGGCACGGTGTCCAGGATGGACGCGCCGGGCCCGATGGAGATGCTTCCGTCCAGCAGGGGGACGGTGCCCTCGGCGGTGCCGTCGCTCTTGTAGAGAGCGCTACCCAGCGCATGGCTGGCGGTGAAGAGGAGCTGACCGCCGACGTTGGCGAGCTGCAGCGGAGAGGAGCTGTTCGCGCCCGGATGGAGGTCCTTCACCAGCACGGTGCCCTCGGCGGTGCCGTCCGTCCGCCACAGCTCCCGGCCGTTGGTGCCGTCATCCGCGGTGAAGTAGAGCAGGCCGCCGAGCTCGGTGAAGCCGCGTGGGTCGGACGAACCGAGACCCGGACGAATGTCACGCACCAGGGACGTGCCTCCCTCCGTGCCATCCGTCTTCCACAGCTCCGTGCCGTTGCTCCGGTCGGGCGCGGTGAAATATGTGTACGCGCCCACCCGCAGCATCGGGCGCTCGGTCCGGGTGAGTCGCCACGGCGCCACGGAGTCCAGCTCCTTCACCAGGAAGGCCGGCTCGAAGGCGAGCGACTGTGACTGCTGGCGCGGGGGCGCGCTCGTACCGCTCGCGGGCTGCTCCCGGGTACACCGGACGAGGCAAAGGCAGCACACGGCACACAGCAGGACGCCCCAGGGCGTCCGAAAGGTTTTCGACACGTTTTCCCCCCCCCTTTTTTCGAGCACGAAGCTCCAGAGAGGGGCGTCTCCTAGCAGGGCGCTTGCAGAAGTGACAAGCCAGGAAGAGTCCCTGCCCGAGCTACCGGGAGGGATTGACCACGGTGATGGGCTCCAGGAGGGGTCCTCCAGTCCATCACCAGAGCATGTCCTGATCCTCGGTCACTCCCGGCACCCCGGACAGTACGTGCGTGTGCCCCCCCACCCGCACGGTGCCCTCGAAGAGGCCGATCGGCTGGGCGAAGTGGCTCACCACCACCTTGAAGTCATGGTCCTCGCGGTGGACGTAGAGGGGCTGGAAGCGCAAGTCCACCGCCCCGTCCACGGTGCGCACGTGCCACGGGTTCAACAAATCCTTCTTGTCGTACACGAAGTGCGCCCGGGCCAGCGGGTAGAGCCGGTCTCCCAGCCAGAGCGCGTTCTCGTTGGCGTCACCGGTCTCGTTGAAGCCCTCCACGAGGTTGAGGCTCACCGGGGTGCCGTTCGCCAGCCGCCCCGCCGCGAAGGCCCACCTCCACGCGGTGTGCCGCGCCAGGTAGCCCTGCGTGTAATCCGTGCCGCCGACACCGCCATCCAACCGGAAACGCTTGCCACCCGCCTCCAGGCTGCCCAGGGCCAGCAACCCACCACGTT
>QKJM01000167.1 GCA_003249315.1 Archangium sp. | reverse complement strand
CGCCAGCGCCTCACCGAGAACCTCCAGCGCCACGAGGTGGAGCTGGTGTACGGCACCGGCTCCCTGGAAGACACACACACGGTGCGGGTGCGCCAGCACGATGGCACGCAGCGGCACCTGCGCGCCGCCATCATCCTCCTGGCCACGGGCTCCTCACCCTACCGTCCGCCCATGTATCCGTTTGGAGACCCCCGGGTACACGACTCGGACGAGTTGCACGAGTTGCGCGAGCTGCCGCAACGGCTGGTGGTGGTGGGAGGGGGCGTCATCGGCTGCGAGTACGCGTGCATGTTCGCCGCGCTGGGCGTTCCGGTGACGCTGGTGGAGCGCCGCCCCCGGCTGCTCCCCTTCCTGGACGCGGAGCTGGGCCGCCTGCTGCAGCAGCGCATGGAGGCGCTGGGAGTGCGGCCTCGGCTGGGGCGCACGGTGGAGAGCGTGGAGGTGCCGCCGGCCGTGGATGCGCCCCTCCTGCTCACCCTCTCGGACGGAGAGAGGCTGGAGGCGGACCAGGTGCTGGTGGCCTCGGGGCGCACGGCGAACACCGCGGGCCTGGGGCTGGAGGCGCAAGGCGTACGGCTGGGCAAGCAGGGCCGCGTGGAGGTGGGTCCCGAGTTCCAGACGAGCGTGCCCCACATCTACGCGGTGGGAGACGTGATTGGCTTTCCCGAGCTGGCCTCCACCGCCATGGAGCAGGCACGCCTCGCGGTGACGCATGCCTTCGGGCTGGGCGAGCCGCACGCGCGGGCCCCCGTACTGCCCCATGGCATCTACACCATCCCCGAGGTCTCCATGGCCGGGGAGACGGAGGAAGCCCTCCAGGCGCTGGGCGTCCCCTACGTGGCGGGCCGGGCGAGCTTCTCCTCCAACCCGCGCGGGTGGATCATCGGAGAGACCCACGGGCTGCTGAAGCTGCTCTTCCACCGCCACACCTTGCGGCTGCTGGGCGTCCACATGCTAGGCGAGCACGCTTCGGAGCTGGTACACGTGGGGCTGATGGCGCTGATGACACAGGCCACCGCCCGCCTCTTCGTGGAGTCGTGCTTCAACTACCCCACCCTCTCCGAGTCCTACAAGACGGCCGCCTGGGACGCCCTGGAGCAGCTCGTCTCCCCCGAGGAGCGCAACCGGGGGCCTACAGGCGCACGTACTTGAGCGTGGTGTCGTTCGTCTGCAGGTAGAGGTAGGTGTAGCCGTCGTTCTCCGTCTGGATGCCCGCGGAGTAGGCCTGCGACTCGAAGGAGCCGTCCTGGTCCATGTCGGAGGCGCTGTTGCACCCGCCCTCGTACTTCTGCCGGTGTACCGCCGGGTAGAGCGTCAACGTCGTGCCGTCGAAGGACACCGAGCCCTGCTGGTAGGCCCAGGCCCGGGAGACGCATCCCCCGTTGGAGACGGTGATGTAGCTGGCGCGCACGTAGCGACCGTCCTCGTAGAAGCGGAAGCCGGAGCCCGCCTTCGCGTCGGACGCGTCATTGGACATCCAGCTCCCGCTGCCCGGGTCGTAGATGTCCAGCACCCGCTGCGCGCCACCGAACTGCTGAGGATCCCTCCACTCGCGCGCCGTCAGCTCCACCGGCAGCGGCGTGCGCACGCTCGGGTCTCCGAACTCATCCCCCCACACACAACCCCCCACCGACAGGCAGAGGAGCACCCACGTCACCAGCGACCTTCCCTTGTGCGTCATTGTCGTTCGCCTCCTGCTTTCTCGGCGCCCCAGTCTGCCCAGGCCCGGAGAACCGAGGCAAGCCGAACCCCGCAACGACGACGGGCCGCGACCCGGGAAGGGAAGCGGCCCGCTCGCGAGCACCCGAGGTGCGCGGGGAAGCTAGACGGCCTTCAGGCGCGAGCCCGAGGCGGGTGCGCCCGCGGCCTCCCGCAGCGCATCCTTCTTGTCGGTGCGCTCCCAGGTGAACTCCTTCTCGGAGCGCCCGAAGTGCCCGTACGCGGCCGTCTTCTGGTAGATGGGCCGCAGCAGATCCAGGTGCTCGATGATCTCACGGGGCTTGAGGCCGAACACCCGACGGATGGCCTGGGCGATGCGCTCCTCGGGCACGGTGCCAGTGCCGAAGGTCTCCACCATCACACTCACCGGCTCGGCCACGCCGATGGCGTAGGAGACCTGCACCTCGCAGCGGCGCGCCAGACCCGCGGCCACCACGTTCTTGGCGATGTAGCGGCCCATGTACGCCGCCGAGCGGTCCACCTTCGACGGGTCCTTCCCCGAGAAGGCGCCGCCACCGTGGCGGCCCATGCCGCCGTAGGTGTCGACGATGATCTTCCGGCCCGTCAGGCCCGAGTCACCCATGGGGCCACCCACCACGAAGCGCCCCGTCGGGTTGATGATGAACTTCGTCTTGTTGTCCACCAGCTTCTTGGGCAGCGCCTTGACGAGCACGTCCTCGCGGATGGCCTCGTGGAGCTTCTTCTGGGAGATCTCCTCCGAGTGCTGGGTGGAGAGCACCACCGCGTCGATGCGGGCCGGGCGACCGTTGCGGTACTCGACCGTCACCTGGCTCTTGCCATCCGGGCGCAGCCAGGGGTGCGTCTTGCGGCGCACGTCCGTCAGCCGCTTGGTGAGCGCGTGCGCGTAGTGGATGGGGGCCGGCATCAGCTCCGACGTCTCGTCGCAGGCGAAGCCGAACATCATGCCCTGGTCGCCGGCGCCCTGCTCCTTCTTGTTGTCCACGCCCCGGGCGATGTCTCCGCTCTGCCCCTCGATGGCCACCATGACGCCGCAGGTGTGGCCGTCGTAGCCCATGGAGGAGTCGGTGTAGCCGATGCGACAGATGGTGCTACGGACGATCTTCGGGATGTCCACGTAGCAGTTGGTGGACACCTCGCCGGCGACGATGGCCAGACCCGTCTTCACCAGGGTCTCCACCGCCACGCGGGCGTGGGGATCCTTGGAGATGATGGCGTCCAGCACTCCGTCGGAGATCTGATCGGCGATCTTGTCCGGGTGACCCTCGGTAACGGATTCAGAGGTGAAGAGGTAGTCGGTCGGCATGGCTTCTCGCGGGGAAACGTGCGCGCTACGGCGTCCAAAAGAGCGGGCACACTAGACGTTGCAATCCAGAGGAGTCAAACCCGGAAAACGGACGGTGAATTCACTCCCCAGGAAGGGGAGGCGGACGAGCAGCCCCTCGGGCTCCTCCGCGGAGGGGCGTGAATTTCGCGCGCTCCGAGCCGTTCCTCTGGGCTACAGAACGCAGCCCTCTTCTTCTCAAAGGAAGGACTCGAATGAACGCCCGCCTCCGCTCCCTGTCCCTGCTGGCCGTCCTGACCCTGGCCCTCCCGGCGCTCGCCGCCCCCAAGGACACCATCTCCAAGCCGGTGAAGACCGTCGTCCAGGCGGTGCGCTACAACAAGGACGCGCTGGCCCTCAAGAACTTCGCCAGCGAGGAGCAGGGCCGCCAGCTCCTCGGCGAGGACTGGGCGAAGGCCACCGACGCCCAGCGCAAGGAGTTCGTCAAGCTCTTCAACAGCCTCTTCTCGCGCATCGCCTTCCCCAAGGTACGCGACAACTTCAAGAACCTCGCCTCCATCACCTACGAGGAGCCGGAGGTGGAAGGAGAGCAGGCGAAGCTCAACTCCACCGTCGTCATCGACCACGCGATGAAGAAGCAGGAGATGAAGCTGCGGTACTCGCTGGTGAAGGAGGGCAAGGCCTGGAAGGTGGTGGACGTGGCGGTGCTGGGAGACTCGATGCTCACTGGCATCCGCGAGGACCAGATCAAGCCCATCATGAAGGAGGGGGGCTGGGAGCACCTGCTGGAGCTGATGCGTCAGAAGGACGCCGAGCTGGCGAAGGCGAAGTAGCC
>QKJM01000871.1 GCA_003249315.1 Archangium sp. | reverse complement strand
GCCTCGGACGAGGGGCTGGGGGCGCTCGTGTTGGAGGCCCGGGTCCGAGACGATGCGGCGCGGAAGGCGCTGGCGCAGCGGGTTCGAGAGGTGGAGCGCTCGCTCGCGGCGGTGGGTGGCGGACCGAGGCTGAAGCGACGCACCTTTGGCCGCTGGCTGCAGGACATGCTGCGCGACGTGTACCTGCCCTCGCGCGGGCCCTCGACGGGCGCCGTGGAGGTGCTGGACGTGCGCGAACTGGAGGGGCGAACCTTCCGCCACGTCTTCCTCGCGGGCCTGGCCGAGGGCCGCTTCCCCGGGCGCGAGGAGCCCAACCCGTTGCTGGGTGACTCCGAGCGCCACGCCCTCAACAAGCACCTGGGTCGGGATGTCTTCCGCCTCACCGGCGGCGAGTTCGAGGACCGCGCGCCCTGGCGTCTCACCGAGGACAGGCTCCTCTTCGCCAGCGTGCTAGCCGCGGCCGAGGAGACGGTGAGCCTGTCCTTCTCGGTGGAGGGGCCGGGCGGGCAGGAGCAGGCGCCGTCGACCTTCCTGGAGGAGGTGCGGCGGTTGACGGGGCTGGGGTGGGAGTCGCGCTCGCTGCCGCCGATCGTCCCGCTCGACGAGGTGCTGACCGAGGCGGAGCTGCGCCAGCGCGTGGTGCTGGAGGCGCTCGCACCCGAGCGGCTGCGTGTCTCCTCTCCGGATCCGGCCCGAGAGCTGCTCGCTCAGCGCTTCAACGACGAGGGGTGGATCGCCGAGGCGAAGGAGCTGGCGAGGGTGGAGGTGGAGCGCCTGCACTTCTTCGGTGACACGCGCAAGCACGCGGGCCGCTATACGGGGGCGGTGGATGATCCGGCCCTGCTCGAGTCGCTGCGCGAGTCCTTCCGCTTCGACGCCGAGCGCCCGCTGTCCGCCTCGGCGCTGGCCCGCTTCGGCAACTGCGGCTTCCAGGGCTTCCTCTCTTATGGGCTGAAGGTGCCCGAGCCGGAGCAGCCGGGAGAGGACTTCGATCGGAGGGGGCAGGGCATCTTCTGGCACCGGGTGCTGGAGCAGCTCTTCCAGCGGCTGCAGAAGCGCAACCTGCTGCGTCGGGCCTTCGACGAGGAGCTGGAGAAGCTGTTGGACGAAGTGCTGGAGGAGGTGCGGAAGGACTTCGAGGAGCGCCACTACGTGGGCCACCCGGCACTGTGGCGTCTGGCTTGCGAGCGGGCGAAGAACATGGTCCGTCGCATCCTCCAGGACGAGCGGCACGGGCTGCCCTTCGCGAGCTTCGAGCCCGCGGGCTTCGAGCTGCGCTTCGGCCCGCGAAAGCCCGAGAAGGGCTGGGGCGAGGTGACGCTCCAGGTGGGCGAGGAGGTCATCCACTTCGAGGGCACGATCGATCGGCTGGACATGGGCGGCGGCGAGGTGGGCGTCATCGACTACAAGTCCGGCAGGCTGGCGGCCTCGGAGCTGCGCAAGAAGCTGCTGGATTCGGATTTCCAGCTCCCGCTGTACCTGTACGCGGCGCGGGCGAGTGGCCACCGGGAGACGCATCAGGCCGCGTGGTTCTCACTGCGCACGGGCGAGGTCATCCACCTGGCGGATGTGCTGCGCAAGCACGAGGTGGACCTGGACGAGCTGCTGTCCACGGAGCCGGAGGTACGCTCTCGAATGGCGCAGGAGGAGAAGCCCAACCTGGCGAACGCGGTGGAGGCGCTGGTGCGCACCGTGAGGGCAGGGCAGTTCCCCATGCGTCCCAAGGACTGCGGGAGCTGTGGTTATCGTCCGGTGTGTCGCATCACCGAGCGGCGGCTGGTGGAGGAGGAGGGCGCCCATGAGTGAGGCCTCCATGCTTGCGTTGGAGAAGAACCTCGCCCTCATGGCGGGCGCGGGCGCGGGCAAGACGTACAGCCTGGTGACGATGACGCTGCACCTGCTGGCCGGAGCGCGCGAGGCGGCCGGGCCCCTGCGTCCCTCTCGGCTGTGCATGGTGACGTTCACCGACAAGGCCGCGGCCGAGATGCGCGCCCGCGTTCGCTCCCGGCTGGATGCGCTCGTCCAGGCCGGGCCGAAGGACATGCTGGAGCCCGAGCTGCGCGCCTCGCTCGAGCGGCTGGACCGGCCCTTTCCTCCGGCCGACACCTGGCGCGCGATGCGCGAGGAGCTGGGCTCGGCTTCGGTGGGGACCTTCCACTCCCTGTGCGGTCAGTTGCTGCGCCGCGCGCCGCCGGGCTCCGGAGTGGATTCCTCCTTCGACGTGCTCGATGAGCTGGAGGCCCGCTCGCTCGTGCTGGACGTCTGCGAGCGCGTGGTTCTGGATGCGCTGGAGTCGAGCGCCCCCGGCGTGCATGAGTTGTGCGAGGAGCTGGGCTTCTCCGGCTCGGACTTCACCGAGGGCCTGGTGGCTTCGCTGGCCTCTGTCTATGGCAAGCTGCGCGAGGAGGGACTGCGCGCGGCGGACGCCCGCATCTCCAGCGCTGACGAGGCGCGTGAGTCCTTGGATGCGCTCGTCGCCGAGTCTCGGCGTCTCCTCGACACGGTGCTCGAGTTGGACAAGAAGGCCGAGTGGAGTGCCTTGCGCGAGGCGTGTGAGCGCGCCCTGGACGGCCTCACCCCGGAGAACTTCTTCGAGCCCGAGCGCCTGCCCTCGCTGAAGGCCGCCTTTCTGGAGTGCGGACGGGATGTACGGAGGTTGAAGAAGGAGCCGGGCAACTCGGTGAAGGAGCTGTACTGGCTCGTCTTCGGCAAGAGCGATGGCTCGGTGATGCGACTGGAGGACGCGTACGCCGCGTGGCGCACCGCCCCCTTCGAGGCCGCCTACCGGGCGTTGCTCACCCAGGTGGAGACCCGGCACGAGGAGGAGTTCTCCCGGCGCAACGCGCTGGATTTCACCGCGCTGCTGGTGAAGGCGAGGGATCTGCTCCGGGACAACCCCGACTTCCGCCGTCAGCAGCAGGAGCGCCTGGGCGCGCTGCTGGTGGACGAGTTCCAGGACACCAACCGCCTGCAGCTCGAGCTGGTGCTGTTGCTGGCGGAGCAGCGCGACGGGGCGCCGCGCCCGCTGAGCCCGGAAGAGGACCTGGTGGCCATGCTGCCGCTGGAGCCCGCCTTCCTGTGCGCGGTGGGAGATCGCAAGCAGTCCATCTACGAGTTCCGCGGCGCGGACGTGTCCGTCTTCGAGGTGCTGGCGAGGAAGATCGTCGCCGAGGGCGGGGCGCGTGACTTCCTCCAGCACAACCGGCGCTCGGTGCCGCCGCTGCTCTCCTTCTTCAACCAGGCCTTCGCGGGTGTGCTGGTGGCGGGGGAGGGTGGGGCACGCCCCTACGAGGTGGTGTACGTCCCCGAGGAGGATGACCTCGCTCCGGTGCGCTCGGCCCCCGTGCCGGCTCCGGTGGTGGAGCGGCTGCTGCTCGGAGACGAGGAGACGAGCTACACCTCGGGCGAGCTGAGGGCGCTGGACGCGGACGCGGTGGCGAAGCGCTTGAAGGTGCTGCTCGCTCCGAGCGCGGAGCCCTGCATCGCGCGCGAGGACGGTGAGGGACTGCGCCCGGCGCGTGGCGGGGACGTGGCCATCCTCCTCCGGAGCTTCACCCACCTGGAGGTGTACCGGCAGGCCTTCATCCGCCATGGCATTCCGCACCGGGTGCTGCGCGGACGCGGCTTCTACGGGGCGCAGGAGGTGTTGGATCTGGCCTCGCTGCTGACGCTGCTGGCGGACCCCGAGGACGTACTCTCGTTCGCGGCGGTGCTGCGCTCGCCGTTGGTGAGTCTCACGGATGCCTCCCTCTTCCGTCTCGCCGGGCCCGAGGGTTTGTCGCTGCCAGCGCTGGAGCAGCGGGGTCTCTCCGGCGTGCG
>QKJM01000388.1 GCA_003249315.1 Archangium sp. | reverse complement strand
GAGGCGCCGGATGCGTGGGAGGCGCCATTGCGCCAGTCCGTGGAGGTGATTCAAGCCTGCTACGAGGAGTGGCTCGAGGAAGAGCAGGCGCGGCGCCTCTTCTACATGCCGGTGACGATGATCGGCGGGGGCATGGGCCATGATGGACAGGCGCACCAGCCGCTGGGAGGCATCTGGGCGGGCTTCGCCAAGGGCCTGCCGCGCGAGCTTCCCAACTGCAACATCAAGGTGCTGGACGTGGCTCCCGGGGAGTTGGAGCGGCTGGGAGAGCACGTCGCTCGCGAGCTGTATGTCTGGGACATGATCGAGGTGGGCCTACGAGAGGGGCGGCGCTACACGCTGCTGGGCCAGGAGCAGGCCGTGGGCGAGCCGGTGGTGGAGCTGACGGCGCGGGACACGGTGCTCATCTCAGGGGGCGGGCGCGGCATCGGCCTGGCGCTGGCACGCGCGCTCTGCCGCAACTTCGGCTGCCGCGTGGTCGTCACCGGGCGCAAGCCGCTGCCAGCGACGCAGGAGCCCTGGCTGCGCATGGACCCTGAAGCCTTCCGCGCCTGGAGCCACGAGCAGCTCCGGCAGGTGCCCCCCGGACAGACGGTCGGTAGCGTCAAGCGGCGACTGGAGGCGCTGGGGCGCGAGCGCGAGCTGTTCCACAACATCGAGGAGGCCCGAGCGGAGGGGCTGGCGCTGAGCTACGAGGCGTGTGACTTCAACGTGCCCGAGCAGGTGGAGCGGCTCCTCTCCCGCTTCGGCCCGGAGCTGCGCGGCGTCATCCACAATGCGGGGACGGATGCGCCCATTCGCCTGTCCGCGAAGACACCGGAGGACTTCGTCTCCACCGTGCGCGTCAAGGTGAAAGGCTTCATCAACCTGCTGCGGGCGGTGCGCACGCGGGAGCTGGCCTTCTTCAGCAACGTGGGCTCGATGACGGGCCGCATGGGAGGCATGGCGGGGCAGACGGACTATGGAGCGGGCAATGAGGGGTTGGCGCGGCTGGGGCTGTGGGCCGCGCCCCAGGTGCGCTTCCCGCTGAAGACCCTGTGCTGGGTGACCTGGGACAACCTGGGACTCATCGCCAACTTCAAGGCCGCCACGCGCTACATGGCCGCGATGAATGTGGAGGAAGGTCTCTACCTCTGGCAGCGGGAACTGCTGGCGGGAGGCTCGGGCGAGGTGGGCTTTCCTGGCGCCACCGGTCAGGCGCTCGTGCCTGGAGAGCTCGGACGCTACTGGCTCACCACGGACTTTCCCTCCTTCGATCGCCTTGCCTCGCTGTACACGCTGCTGGGCGAGCCGCTTGCCTTCCGGCGCTTCCGCTCCCTGCGCGCGCGCAACCGGCTGAGCGCCCCGCTCACGCCCCTTCTCTGGGAGCTCTCGGTGGGTGGCGAGCCGGCCCTGCCCCTCGGCGTGCTGCTCGAGTACGCGTGTACCCTCGGGGAGTGGGTCACGCCCGAGGCCTGGCCGGAGCTCTTCCTGCGCGAGGTGCGCGGACTGCGCGTGCGGCTGGACGCGCTGGCGGCCCCTGGAGGGGAGCTGATGCTGGAGAAGGAGGCTGTCGGCCACTGGGAGGGCCCCGCGTGGGTGCTGGACATCCAGGTGTGGCGCGGCACGGAGCCCGAGCCCCTGGCCACGCTGCGCCTCGTCTACGAGCGCTCGCCAGCGCCCCCCGAGCCGCCGCTGCCCGTGCCCTCCGAGCGAGGCGGTCGTCCCGCGCCTCGCGGCGTGGAGGGGCTGCGCTGGAGCTGCGAGCGGATGGAGGCGGGGCGCTGGTCCACCCTGGAGGGAGGAGGTGTGCTCGGGCGGGTGCGGCCGTGCCTGCCCGGCACCCTCTGGTCCACGCCGCTGCTGCCCCAGCCGCTGCTGCCCACCAGCCACTTGGAGGCGCTGCTGCGTACCGCGCTGGAGGCCGCTCCTCGTGAGGGAGGCGCCCCTGGCCACCTCTCCATTCCCTGCCTGCGGCGCGGCGCGGGACAGGGGCCCTGCGAGGCCGTGCTCCGACCCTCTCCGGAGGGCTCCTGGTTCATCCTCACCGAGGGTGGCATACCCTGGCTGGAGGCCCAGGAGGTCCACTTCACATGAGCCAACCCCCACCCCCTGCCCCACTCGAGGTCTCGGAGTTCATCGACTCCTGGAGCGCTCCCGTGCTGGGCTCCCTACTCACGCTCAAGCTGCTGGAGGGCCTCTCCCGGCTCGGGTGGCGTGCTCGCGAGGAGGGGTGGCGCAAGAGCGCCCAGACCTACTTTCGCACCGAGGCCTCCAAGTTCGTCCTGGCGGCCCTCGGGCTGGCGACCGAGGACTCCGAGCCAGCCCTGACGCTCCGGCTCCAGCGCTTCCTGCGGGAGCAGCCCGTGTGCCGCTGGAGCTTGCAGTGGGAGCGCTTCGCGGCCCGGCGCCGGCCCTGCCCGGAGGCGGACATCAGCCTGGCCACCTATGACGAAGCAGGGCGCCTGCTCCAGCTCCAGCCGCTGCTGGACGAGCAGGCCCCCGCGCCAGCAGCCCTGGACTCCGAGGCACGGAGCTGGCTGTGCCAGCAGCTCGTGGAGACCTATGAGGCCACGCGCCACCTGGAGGATGTGGACCGGCCGTCGAGGCTGGAGCGGATGCTGCGGCGCCGGGTGGAGGAGCGCACATGGCCCTCCGAGAGCATGCGGGAGCAGGCACTTCACTTCACGCTGCGCGTGCTGCGCGGCACGATCCTCGTGGTGGAGCGGCTGTCCCCGGACGCCACGGCCGAGCAACGCCACTCGCCGCCCCCCTTCTTCCAGCGCAAGCACCTGGGGCATGGTCTGCTCGCGATCCACGCCCGCCTGCTCCCGGAGGCGGGGGCGGTGGATCTCTGGTGGCAGATCCACCACTCCCCGGTGGATGGGGCGCCCATGCAGGAGGTGCTGGAGGCGCTGCGAGCTGACTGGGGGAGCCAGGCGGTGCCCCCCTGCCCTTCCCCCACGAGCGCACTGCCCGCGCAGCCCTGTGGGCGGAGAGAGGGCCGCGAGCAGACGTGCGCGGTGGAGTTCCTGGACTTCAGCCCGCTGCTGTCGGCCCGAGAGCGGCTGAGGCGGGAGCTGGTCGGTCAGCTCGAGGAGCCCCTCTCCCTGAGCGCGCTGCTGCTGTGGGGGCTGGCGCACCAGCCGTGCTTCTCGGGGCGCAAGTTCGTCATGCCGGTGGACGTGCCGGCCACGCCCCAGGCGGAGCGGACCCTGGGCACGCTCGTCATCCGCCCGGCCGTACACTTCCGCGAGGACAGGCGCGAGGGGTTGCTGTCCTTCCTGAGAGCCTTCCAGGAGCGGCTGCGGGCCAACAAGGAGCGCCGAAGCGCGACCACCTCCGCGATGCAACTGTTCGCGGTGGCACCTCCCTTTCTCTATGAAGCCCAGCGGAGGCTGGCCGCCGCCGCCATGGCCGAGGGCTTCGGCACCGTGGGCATCACCCTGCTCCGAGAGGCCGAGGTGTTCCTGCCCCCGCTGGGAGATGCCAACCCGGATGGCTTCCTGGCCTTCGGCGCCTTCTCGCGACAGGCGGAGGGCGGAGGGCGGGCCGGGGCGGTCGGCATCAAAGGTACGCCGGCCCAGGTGGAGTCCTACCGCCAGGCACTCCGAGACATGCTGTCCCATTTCCACGAGTACGTCCAAGTGGCCTCTCCCAGCGCCACGCATGCCGAGAAGGAGCAGTAATCATGAAGCCCCAATTCGCCGCCCCCCCTGGCGCGACCAGCCCTGGAGCGCTGGCTCCCGGCCCCACCGGCCTGCCCCTGCTGGGCGTGCTGCCGATGCTGGCGCGCGAGCCGCTCGGCTTCCTGGTGCATATGGCGCACCGCTACGGAGATGTGGTGCGGCTGCCCTTCGGCCGAGGCGAGGCCTACCTCGTCAGCCACCCGGACGACGTGCGGCAGGTGCTGGTGGCGAACTACCGCAACTACCGGCGCAGCGAGCTGTACGAGAAGATGAAGCCCCTCCTGGGAGAGGGCCTCATCACCAGCGATGGAGACCTCTGGCAGCGGCAGCGGCGGATGATCCAGCCGGCCTTCCACAAGCAGCGCATCATGTCCTTCACCGAGATGATGGTGGAGTCCATTCAGCGCATGCTGGAGCGCTGGGAACAGCTCGAGCGCCGTGACGAGCCCCTGGACATGCTGACGGAGATGATGCGCATCACCCAGACGATCATCACCCGGACGATGTTCTCCGCGGGTCTGGACGATGCGACGGTGGACAAGGTGGGCCAGGCGGTGGCGGTGGGGCAGACGACGGCGGAGCAGCGCTTCTGGTCCCCGGTGGTGCTGCCGGATGCGATTCCCACCCCGCAGAACCGCCGCTTCCAGAAGGCAGTGAAGACCATCGATCGCATCATCCACGGCCTCATCGACGAGCGCCGCCGCAGTGGCGAGGACAAGGGAGATCTGCTCTCCATGCTGCTGGCGGCCACGGACGAGGCGGACGGGAAGGGCATGAGCCAGCGCCAGCTCCGGGACGAGCTGGTCACCATCTACCTCGCGGGCCATGAGACGACCTCCGTGGCGCTGACCTGGGCATGGTACCTGCTGTCGCTGCACTCGGATGTCGCCCGCCGAGTGCAGGCCGAGGTGGACACGGTGCTCCAGGGACGCACGCCCACCTATGAAGATCTGGAGAAGCTGAGCTACCTGCACCAGGTCATCGAGGAGACGCTGCGGCTGTACCCACCGGCCTGGCTGCTGTCTCGAACGGCGGTGCAGGACGACGTGCTCGGCAGCGGCTACCGGATTCCTGCGGGGTCCACGGTGCTGCTGTGCCCGTACGTGGTGCATCGCCACCCGCGCTTCTGGGACAACCCGCTGGGGTTCGACCCCGAGCGCTTCCAGCCCCAGCAAGCGGAGACACGGCACCGGCACGCCTACTTCCCCTTCGGCACGGGCCCCCACCTGTGTATTGGCAATCGAATGTCAATCATGGAGGCACAGCTCGTGCTGGCGATGGTGGCCCAGCGCTACCGGCTGGATCTGGTGGTGGACCAGCGCGTGGTGCCGCACCCGCAGATCTCCCTCAAGCCCGCGGGCCCCATGTGGATGACGCTGCACCGGCGGCAGAGTACGCCCCAGGAATCGCCGAGCACAACTGGATGAGGAAGAAGCGGATCCGGCGTGCAGGATGATGGACGAACGCCCTGACGCGATGTCGGGCCATGAACGGACGGGTCATCGCGAGCGTTGCTGAAGACGGAACGCCGTGAACCGTTGCATTCTCCCACGCGCACCACTCATGGCCTGGGAGCCGTCTCACGCTCGACAGGGTCGCCGGATGCCGGTTGCTACGTCGCCGGGCTGGGGGTACCTCGGAAGGCTCCCCCAGCGAGGAGGTGGTGATGCGGCAGGTGGCTCGATGTTGGCCCAGGGTGCTTCTCGGGGCGCTCATGACGTTGTCGCCGCTGACGCTCGGAGGCCCGGCGATGGGCCAGGGTGGCCCGGCGGCGAGGGGCATGCACGGCGCCACCCCCTTCGAACAGCAGCTCGCGATGCTGGACGCGTTCGGGTTGGACAAGCGCCCGCTCCAGCAGGCTCCGCGCGGAGTGGACGCGGTCGTGTGGGCGGCCTCCATTCCCGCGGACAACGCGCTGACGCCCGAGCGGGTGGCCCTGGGCCGGCGGCTGTTCTTCGAGCCACGTCTCTCCGCGGACGGCACGGTGGCCTGCGCCACCTGTCATGACGTCACCAAGGGTTTCACGGATCATCGCCCCGTGTCCGAGGGCATCAAGGACCAGCTCGGTCGCCGCAACGCCCCCACCGCCCTCAACGCCGCGATGCTCACGTCCCAGTTCCTCGACGGTCGCTCGCCCACTCTGGAGAACCAGGCTCGGCTGCCCATCATCAACCCGATTGAGATGGGCATGCCGGACGAGGCCTCCGCGGTGAAGGCCCTCGCCGGAGACGCCGAGTACCAGCGGCTCTTCCAGAGAGCCTATGGGCGGGCGGTGAACTTCGACGACATCGCCCGGGCCATCGCCGCCTTCGAGCGAACGCTGATGCTGCTCGAGTCTCCCTTCGACCGCTATCTGGCCGGGGAGAAGAACGCCATCAGCGCCGAGGCGGAGAAGGGATGGGTGCTCTACAACGGCAAGGCCCGCTGCCAGACATGCCACCCCTTCAACCTGTCCAACCCGCTGGGCAGCGATGGGCGATTCCACAACGTAGGTGTCTCGGCGCGGCACCAGAAGTTCGAGGAGCTGGCCACGAAGGCGCTCGAGCTGCTCGAGAAGGACGCCTCCATCCATGCGCTGGACAGGTTGGCGCTGGAGACGGACATGTCCGAGCTGGGGCGATTCATGGTCACCCGGAACCCGACGGACATCGGCGGCTTCCGCACCTTGCAGATCCGCAACATCGGAGTGACTCCGCCGTACATGCATGACGGCTCCATGCAGACGCTGTGGGACGTGATGGATCACTACAACAAGGGAGGCGAGCCCAACCCCTACCTGGACGGAGGCATGGAGCCGCTGGCCCTCAGCGAAGAGGAGATCAACCAGGTGGTGGCCTTCCTGTTCACGCTCACGGACGCGCGCTACGCGGAGGAGAACCAACGGCAGATGGAGCGGCAGCAGGAGATCGCGCGGAAGAAGCGCCCCTTCCGCGACGAGGCGATGGCTTTCGGGCGAAGGCTGGCCTTCGAGCCGGTGAAGAAGGAGCCGCGGCCATGAAGCGCAAGGACATCGAGACGAAGTACCACGAGGAACGGCAGGCGCTGTTCGATGGTCTCAGGCGCCTGGACAGGCGTGGCTTCATGAAGGTGGCGGGGGCGGCGACGGGCGCGGTGCTGGGGCGGTCGCTCGTACACCCCATGTCCTTCGTCCCCATCTCCGTGGCGAGCGCGGCCACCGGGGGGAAGGTGGAGCGCTTCCGGTTCGCGTACATCTCCGACTCGCACCTCTACGAGAAGAAGCTCAACGAGCGCTTCGTCCGCTCGCTGCTCCGCGCGGTGGACGACGTGAACAAGATGGACCCACAGCCGGACTTCGTCCTGTATGGCGGGGATCTGGCGCAGCTCGGCCAGCCGGGCGAGCTGAAGCTGGGGGCGGAGATTCTCAAGAGCCTCAAGGCTCCGGTACGGATGATGGTGGGCGAGCACGACTGGTACCTGGACATGGGCGAGAAGTGGCGGGAGCTCTTCGGGGAGCCGAGCTACTCGTTCGACCACAAGGGGGTCCACTTCGTCGTCCTCAACTCCGTCATCGAGGAGGACTTCTGGACGGCCCGGAAGATGACGCCGCTAGAGCGGATGCAGACGGTGGCGGGTCTGGACAATGCGCTTCAGAACCGCTTCATGGTGGGGGCGCCGCAGAGGGAGTGGTTGAAGAAGGATCTGTCGCGCCATGCGCCCTCCACTCCGGTGATCGTGTTCAGCCACTCACCGCTGTACAAGTACTACCGCCCGTGGAACTTCTGGACGGATGACGCCGAGGAGGTGCAGGCGCTGCTGCGGCGGTTCGACAAGGCGGTGGTCATCCACGGCCATACCCACCAGTTGCTCACGCACCGGATAGGCAACATCCACTTCCACGGGATGCTGTCCACGGCATGGCCCTGGCCCTATGCACCGGAGGGCCTGCCGGAGCTGACCGTGCAGATGAACCGGGCGGACCCGTTCAACCCGCAGGATGGTTGCGGAGACGGCTCGGTGGAGCTCCACCCGGATGGGCTGGTGGACAAGGTGTATGGATTGTGGAACCGCAACCCCGTCACGATAACCCGGGGATACATGACGTCTCGTGGCAGGACGGACCGTCCCGATGCTCCGAGCCTGAGCAGCTACTGAAGGAGGAAACCATGTACGCGAAGAGAGTCGCGATCGGGGCGCTCCTGTGGCTCGGCTGCCAGACGGGCTCGGGGGCCGGACAGACGCCGCGAGCGCGGAGCGAGCGCGCTCCCACGGAGGAGACGGTCGAGGTGAAGCTCTGTGACGACCGCACCACGACGACGGTACCCAAGGACATGCCGCCAACGCGGGAGAACGGGCAGCGGGTGGCGGACTCGCTGATGTCGCAGTGGAAGCGCGAGCACCCGAACCAGGCGTGGGAGATGAAAGTCACTCAGTCACACCCGACGATTCCTCCACCGGCTGACAACCGGAAGGTGCTCGAGGGGGCACAGCGCACGGACCAGACCTACGCCCTCTTCACCGAGAGGGACGTGCTGACGTGGGAGAGGGAGACGTTGAAGCTGGTACAAGAGGGAGCGAGGGTATTCCACGATGCGGAGGCGATGGAAGGCACGATTGGGGTGTCCTGCGACATGTGCCATCCGGACGCGGCGAACACGCACCCCGAGACGTACCCGAAGTTCCAGACCCAGCTCGGGCGGGTGGTGCTGCTGCGAGACATGATCAACTGGTGCCTGGAACACCCGGTGAAGGCTCCGCGGATGGAGCCGGATGACCCGCGCATGAGGGCCCTGGAGGCGTACATCATCGCCCAGCGCAAGGGCGTCACCTTGGAGTACGGCAAGCACTGAGCTGGCCAGCCGCCCGGTAGAGCGTACAACGCCTTGGCACCGTCTCCACCCTGGCCCCTTGGTAGCAGACGGTGACTCAACCCGGAAACGCCATAGCGACGCTCTCGGCGACGCGGGCATGGGCCTCGTCACGCAGCGGCTCGCCGTGGGCGCTGAGCAGGTGGCGGAACGGCAGCGCGAGCAGGCGGCGGAAGTCATCCGCGCGCGGCTCGCAGGCGCCAAGCCACGTCGAAGGGAGGTTCGCGGGGCGGATCAGCCCCTGCGCGACGAACATCGCCCCGCACTCCGGCGAGAAGAAGCGGTCGACGTGCGTCCAGTTCTGGATCGCGTCGCAGGTGATCAAGATGCCACCCTCGCAGGCGAGCAGGACCGCGGCCTCGGGGAAACGCGCCGACGTGAACACGAACGCCGCGCCGTTCGCGAGCGGGAACGGGCCGCCCTCGGCCAGCGGGCGCCCGGTCGCGCGGCCGTCCTCGTGGGTCGCCGCCGGAAGCGCCCACAACGTCGCGCCATAGCGGTCGCAGTAGAACGGGTCGTCGCGGCCGTGGAACGCCCCCAGACGGACAACGTGGCGGACCTCGCCGAGGCCCTCGAGCGCGCGCAGCCCGTCGTCGTCGAGGCGGACCGTGTTCAGCAGCGTCAGCGCGCCGTCCTCGCGGACCACGGTCATCGTCCGACTGGTCTGGAAGTCGACGCCAGCGTGGGACGTCTTGTTGGTCCCCACGACGACGAACACCTCGGGGAACACGGTCTTGAGCGCTCCGTGCGGCCAGACCGGACTGTACTCGAACATCGGCGGCACCTCGCGCGCGAGGCTGCCTCAGCCGCCACCCTCAGTCAACGCCAGCGCGCCCGGGTCGACGATGGGCTTGCCGTTTTCGTCTTTCCCGTCAGGGAAACGGCGAAGCAGCCGGGGGTGGAAGGCGCGATCGAGCGCTACGTCTCTCCGCCCGGGCTGAAGTTGCTCGCGCGGGTGTAGACCAGCTCAATGGCTCGCGGGGTCCTCCACGAGCCTCCTCCACCCGAACATCGACAGCCGACCAAAGGGCGTCATCGTCCTCCTCGGACGCAGCACCCCTGGCTGGCTCGCCGCTGACGCGCCACCGTCCGTCTCCGCCCACCCACCTCCCCTCGGCTCGAAGAAGCCACTGGCCCCGTGGGTGACGGCCCTCACCAGCGGCAGGCCGTACTCCCGCGAGCGCGCCATGCTCATGGCCAGCGTCATCCGGTGCAGCACCTCACTGCGGAACCAGCCCTCGTTGCCCACATGGAGCAGTACCGCGGGCCGCTCGCCCGGCTGGATGAGCTCGGAGAAGGCCACCTCGAAGCAGATGAGCGGAATCACCTCCACGCCCCCCATGTCGATGGCCGGCTGGGACTCGTCCCCGGCGCGCACGTCCGTCCTCAGCGTGTGGATGCCCCACTTCTCGAAGAGCCAGCGAAAGCCTCTCCCAGGCACGTACTCCGAGAAGGGCACCCGCTTCCGCTTGTAATAGACGGGCCTGCCGCTCCGCAGCTCGACGAGCGCGTTGTACCGCCCCGATGGCGCCGGCAGCAGCGCGCCCGCGAAGACATGCTGACTCGAAGGCTCCAGCATCGCTCCCAGCGGCTCCAGACTCACCTCTCCGTCGCGGATGACGGACTCCGGCCACACCACCCAGTCGGCCTCGGCCGCCCGTGTCGCCAGCACGTACCGGGAGAGCAGTCCGAGATCATCCCGCTCGCTGTCTCCCGAAGGGGCCTCCTGCTCCAGGGCGACGACGGCCACCGAGACGGCTCGCCCCTCCTCCACCGCGCCGAAGCCCTCCGGAAGCAACGACACGGTGACGAGCACCCCCACAGCCAGCAGGGCCTGCCGCCGAGCCTTCGAGGTGATTCCCCACAGCCCGAGACAGGCCGCCACGTGCAGCACCAGCAGCCCCGCCCCTCGCACGCCTACCCAACCCAACGCCCCAGCGAAAGGCCCGGCGGCAAGCCAATAACCCGGGTGCATCCAGGGAAAGCCGAGCCACATGTCCTGCACAAGCGTCTGCGCGAGCACCAATCCAGGCGCCTGCGCGAACAGCACCCAGGCCGTGCCCCGCCCCACTCTCCCCCCCGCAACGCCCCCCCACACCCCGTAGGGCAAGGCGACCAGCAGCAGAAATCCCCCCACCACCCCAGCCCCGACGACACGCTCTCCCGCCGTCAACACATGGAGGACGTCAGCAATCCAATACAGGCTGCTCCCCGCCAGGAGCACCCCGAACGAGGAGCCCGCGACGAAGCCGACCCTCCGCGTCCCCGCGAGCCCCACCCCTCGGAAGTAGCACGCGAAGCCCGCCACCAGCCCGAGCACGTTGGCGGGAAACACCAGGATGAGGTGGGCCGAGAGCCCCACCAGCAGCGCCCCGGCGCTCGCCAGCAGGACACTCCTCCCAGCCACCGGGAGCGCGCGACCCTCTCCTCCCGCTAGCAACCGGGCTTCACCCTCAACCAGCGCCCGTAGTGGTCCGAGTGCGTGTAGTAGGGCCACAGCCGACTCTGCGTATCCAGCGTCTGCCAGGCGGGCGCCCAGCCGCTGTACGAGATGCTCGTCGCCGAGCAGGTGCCGAAGTACGAGGGCTTGCCGACCAGCACCGTGTCGAAGTCTCCCTTCATGCCCGTGGCCATGCCATTCGGCCCCGTGTCAACCGTGCTCCCGGGCCAGTTCGACTTGAAGCCGCTGCTCTCCAACGAGCCCATGGAGGCTCCCATCATGCGGAAGTCATACGAATCATAGAAGGCACTGGACGCACCGGCCTGCACCAGGAGCTGGTACCCCTTGGAGTTGCTCGGAATGCTGTCGAAGTCGGCGTTGAAGTCGCCACCGAAGAGGACGAGCGCGGGCGGATAGCTCGCCTTGTTGGCGGTCACCGCGTTGCGAATGAAGGTCAGCGACTGCTTCGTGTTCGAGATTCGAGAGCTGTCCGACGTCGCATCCCCATCCAGGTGGCTGTTCTCACCGTACGTCAGGTGCGTGTCGAAGACGTAGTAATACCGCCCCTCCTTCGCGAAGATGGCCCCCCAGACGCCCTTCTCCTTGTGCACGTCGAAGCCATTCACGTCCGTGAACGCCTGGAAGCCGAGCTGCTTCACCAGCGTGGTGCCGCTCTTGTAGAACATCACCAGCCCGCTGCAGTCGTTCTCGATGGCCCCGTCCAGCGGGTCATCGCAGTAGTACCCGGTGGGCGTCATCATGCTGTAGCCGCGCGCCGCCATGTCCGCCTTGGGGCCATCCTCGATGATGTCGTCATAGTCCCAGGCCTCCTGGAACATGACGACGTCCGCGCACTTCACCACCTCACCCAGGCTCTGCTCCATCTCGTCGCCGAAGTCCGAGACGAACGGCACGTTGTGGAAGATGTTGTACGACGCCACCGAGAACGAGCCGCTGTCGTTGCAGCTCTCGTTCACCTTCCAGGAGCGCGTGAGAGAGGTGTTGAAGTAGTCACTCTCGCTCACCTCGTCGAACCACGCCTTGGGATGGTTGGAGTAATAGGTATCGAACGTCGGGTCCGACCCGGCCAGGGCCGGGCCCGCCAACATCATTCCCAGCACGGCGGGGATCAGGCCTTGTCGCAGAGGGAGCTTCAGGACTTTCATCGGTGGGTTCCTTGCTTTGTCTCGAAGCGGGGTTACCGCAGGTCGTATTTCTCGAAGAGTCGCCGGTCCAACTCCGGCATCCGCTCGCGTTGCTGCTCTGGCGTCAGCCCCGCGGCCGCCATCTCCGCGAGCCCCTGCTGCCGCTCACGGTTGAAGGCCTCCAGGCGCGCCTCCATCGCCTGCTGCTGCTGCTGGTGCTCCAAGTAGCGTCGGGCGGACTCGGAGCCAACATACCGCTCGAGCACCGCCTGGCGTTGAGCCGCATCCAGCGGCCCCTCCGCCTCACGGAGCTTCCACTCCAGCCGGGCCAGGTCCAGAGGCTCCACCACGGTCGCGAGCCGCACGCCATGCTCGCGCTCCAGTTCCTGGAGCAGTTCCTGCCACGCCTCCAGCTTCCGCTCGCCACGCGTGCTGGCGTCCGCGATGAGCGCGTCCACCCGCTCGGGCAGGCGCAGCATGTCGTCGGACAGGCCGAAGAGTCTCCGCTCGAGCTCCGGGCCGAGCACCTCTCTCCTCGCCTCGCGGAACCGCTCCCGGGCGCCCAGGGCCGAGTCTCCCGGGTGGGACTCGAGCTGCCTCACCACGAGCCGCTCGTACTCGGCGTCCACCCTCCCCAGCAGCGCCCAGAGCCGCTCCGGGGTGACGTCCTCGCCAAGCGAGAACTGCTCTTTCATCCGCTGGAAGAGGAGGCTGCGACACAGCTCAGCGCCTGTCTTCCCCTCCAGTCCCAGCCGCTCCCCGTAGAACGCCACCCCATCGGCGTGCCGCACCAGGAGGCCGCAGCGCCTCTCCAAGAGGCTCTCGAGAATACGCCCGGGGGCCAGCCCGAAGTCCCCCTGTGACGCAGCGCGCCGCAGGGCCCTGCCCAATCCGTGGCCAACCCGTGCCACGAGGAGTCGTGCCTGGAGTTCCCTCGCCGTGGCGCTCTCCTCCCCACCGACGGCCCCCGCCGCACCGCCCGCCACCGGCTTCGCCAGGAGCGGCCCACGGCTCCCCTCAGACGCAACACCGGCCACGAAACCAGGAAGGGCGTCCGTCTCCTCAGCCAGCGCGGTACCCGCCACCGGCTCGGCGGAGGCCGGCCCCGTAACGTACCACCCGACCGCTAGCGAAAGCAGCGCCACGCAAGCCAGCGCCCCTGTGAGCCTCCCTGGGATTTCTTGTACGGATCGCTTCACTCGTGCGCCCTGGACTCCGGAATAAGCGCATATCTACCAACATTCTGCACTCCAGGACAATAGCGCGAAATCAACCAGACGGCGCAGACGACGAAGGAGGTGTAGGGGTGACGAGGCTGTGGTGAGGGCGAGTTGGACGATGCGCTCCTGGAGGGCGCGGGCGCCGAAGCCGGGGGAGATGCGCGCAGGAGATGTAGCCAAACGAGTCCTTTGACCACCTTCTCAGGACGAGGCAGGAACTCACGAACTCGCGGCCCGAAGTGGTGTTGAGCCAAAGCAGTGGCTGCTGCTCCCAGCACATCTGCAAGCCTCATCCCGTGCCGCTCCCCGCCCGGGAAGGTGGCCTGGGCCAGGCTGGCGTGTGTTTGCTGGAGATGTGTCGCTTCCGCGCCGGCCCGGCGTGCGGCTCATGGGCTACCCGTCAGCGGTCTTCTCCTCCCACTCTACCAACGCCCGCTCCCCCCAACAGGGCGCCTGTCCTTCCTATACGTATACATACTCCTCGGCACGTCATCTGCCGGACGGATACGGGCCACTCCTTGTGGCGAAGATGCTGGAGGACTTCGACGTCAAGGTGCAACCCTCGGGGGACGTGGAGCTGGTATGGGAACTGGCCACGGGGCGCTTCATCGAGCAGGCGAATAGAGTCCTGCCTTTCGGTCTGCAGGGCCTGGGCTAGACGCACCTGACGCCAGGTTTGGGGCGTACCTATAATGCCAGGGAGAACGGGCCGAGTATCACCGTCGCGAGGGACCACCATGTCCAGCAGAACCCTCTCGAGCGCGATGGCGCTCGTGTGTTTGTCAGCCGGAGTGGGCTGTTGCCTGACAGCCAGCCAACCTCGTGGAGCTGCAACCGAGAAGGCCCACCAAAAGTAGGATCAGGCCATACGCGAAGAAGATGTGCTCTCCCTCGCGAGGGAGGGC
>QKJM01000260.1 GCA_003249315.1 Archangium sp. | reverse complement strand
ACCCTCACCAGCTCCCCCACCACCACCTCGTCCGCGCGCACCCGCAGCTCCCGCCCCTCGCGCACCACCGTGGCCTGCGCCGCCAGCCGACTGCGCAGCCCCTCCGTGGAGGCTCGCGTGCGCCGGTGCAGGAACGCGTCCATCCCCAGCAGCGGCACCAGCGCCAGCAGCAGCACCAGAGCCTCCGTCCCCTGCCCCAACACCCCATAGAGCCCCGCCGTCCCCACCAGGAACCAGAGCATTGGATCCGCCGCCGTCTCGCGCGCCACCTCCCACACGGTGCGGCGCGGACGCTCGCGGATGGCGTTGCTCCCGTAGCGCTGCCGACGCTCCCGCACCTCTCGCGCGGACAGACCTCGGTCCGCGTCCGGAGACACCGGCAGCCGGGAAATGGGAACGGGCAGGCGCATGGGTGACGAGACTCCATCGCTAGCCTTCGGGTCCGCCTCCGCGTCGGCAACACCCGCCTCCCTCCCCCAGCCCCTCCTCCTCCTCGCGGACGAGCGGCGCTCCCCCCCCTCGTCCAGGGGCCGGGGGTCCTCCTTCCTCCGGCGACGCACCGTCCCCATGCGGGGTTCCCTCCGCGAGAAGTGTTGCTGATTTGACCCCCCCATCCGGGAGACGGATGCGCCTTCGGTCGCGGTGCTCCTCGGGGGGGAGTGACGCGCATGTCCGCCCACGCACATGGTGACTTCTTTCGTACCGCCAGGCGGCTCGTGCTCGGTACGGCGACCCTCTCGAGCCTGGGGGGCGCATTCTTCCTCATGCGGAGCTGGGGCCTCCTACCGGCCGCCATGATGGGCCCCGCGCCTGGCCGCCTCGCCATGGAGCCCACCGGCGCGCTCGCCCTCCTCCTGCTCGGCCTGGCCCTCTGGCTGCGCGCCCCGGCCGAGGCCTCCCGGCACCGGCACCTGCTCGGGAACTGCGGCGCCACGCTCGCCGCCCTCCTCGGCCTCTCCACCCTCGCCTGGTACATCCTGGGAGTGGACCTGGGCCTGGAGCGGCTCCTGCACGCCGGACGCATCGCGCCCAACTCGGCCATCTGCTTCGTCCTGCTCGGGCTCGCGCTGCTGCTGCTGGGGCGACGGGTCCGCACCGGCCTGCCCTGGACGGACCTGCTCGTCCTCCCCACCTTCCTCATCGCCCTGGTGGCCTTCAACGGCCACCTCCACGGCGCCCTCTCCCTCGCGGACCCGCCCCAGTTCCCCAACGCCGTCGGCATGTCGCTGCCCGCCGTCCTGGGCGTGCTCCTGCTGGGCACCGGCATCCTCGCCGCCCGACCCGAGCAGGGCCTGGCGACTCGCCTCACCCGCCGCACGCTCGGCGGCATCTTCACCCGCCTGGTCCTCCCCTCCGTGCTGGTGGGGCCGTTGATGATCGGCATCTTCCTGGAGCTGCTCCACCTGCTGGGGGTCATCAGCGCCCGGGTGGAGACGGCCCTCTTCTCCACCGCCGCCACCACCGGCGGCTTCCTCCTCATCCTCTTCTCCGCCGGAGCGCTGGACCGACTCGACGCCGAGCGCCGCCAGGCCACCGCCGCCCTGGAGGCCTCCAGCGCCAGCCTCCGCGGACTGCTCGACTCCGCGCCGGACCCCGTCGTGACGGTGGACCGCCAGGGCCTGCTGCGCTTCGTCAGCGTGCGCACCCAGGAGCTCCTCGGCCATCCCCGCGAGACGCTGGTGGGCCAGCCCGTGGCCCACATCCTCCCCGAGCACGCCCACTACGCGCACCTGCTCGAGCCCGGCGCGCCGCCGCCCTCCTCGCCTCTCGTCCTCGACGGCCTGCGCCGGGATGGAACCCGCGTCACCCTGGAGGTGACCTTCAGCCCCTTCGAGTCCCCCGAGGGCTGGGTGCTCGTCTGCATGCTGCGCGACATCACCGCCCGCCGGGAGCTGGAGCAGCTCAAGGAGGAGTACGTGAGCCTCGTCTCCCATGACCTTCGCAACCCGCTGCACACCATCTCCCTGAGGGTGGAGCTGCTGCTGCGACAGCTCCGGGCCCGGGAGTTGGAGAAGGAGGCCGCGGCGGCCGAAATCATCCAGCAGGGCGTGCGAAGCATGGGGGGGATGATCGCCGAGCTGCTGGAAGGCGCGCGCCTGGAGTCGGGGCGGGTACAGCTCCAGAGGGAGCCGCTGGAGCTGGGGCGCTTCCTGCTGGAGGTGCTGGAGCGGAGCCTGCCCCCCGCCGAGCGCGAGCGCTTCCGGCTGGAGTCCCCGTCGATACTCCCCCCGGTGCTGGCGGACGCGCCGCGCGTGGAGCGGGTGGTGGTGAACCTCCTCACCAACGCGCTGAAGTACTCGCCCGCGGGCAGCCCGGTGGAGTTGCACCTGGCTCGCCAGGACGACCAGGCCGTGGTGTCGGTGAGAGACCAGGGCCCCGGGCTGCGCCCCGCGGAGGTCGAGCGCCTCTTCCAGAAGTACTACCGCACCCGCGACGGGGAGGCGAAGACCGAGGGGCTCGGACTGGGGCTCTACATCAGCCGCCTCATCATCGAGGCCCACGGAGGCCGCATCTGGGTGGAGAGCACCCCGGGACAGGGCGCCACCTTCTCCTTCTCCCTCCCCCTCGCCCTCCCCCAGGAAGGAGTCCTCGGAAAGGTGTCAGACACTTCGTACAAAAAGGTGTCAGACACTTCGTACACCCCGGGTTGACTTTGGACTGAGTCCAATCCCAAGATAGGGAGTGCGTGCGAAAACCGCATTTCGAGCTGCAGGAGGTGAAGCGCCTGGCGAGCGAAGACCGCTTCCTGCTCGGAATGGGGCCGGCGAGCGGAGGTGCGCTGGAGTCCTACCTGCACGGAGAGCTGGGGAGCTACCGGCCCTTCGCCCAGCGGGTGATTCACGCGCTGACGCTGGAGGACTTCGCGCACTCGAGGCGCTGGCCGGAGCCGGAGGGAGAGCTGGCGGACGAGTATGGCCTGCGCCTGCCGGAGGCGGTGCTGGAGGCCTTCGAGGTGGAGGTCCCCACCTGGTACGTCAAGGTGTGCATACGGAGCAGTCGCAAGGAGCAACTGCTCTTCTTCATGTCGTTGCACCCGCTGGCATTCGAGATGTGGGAGCGCAACGGGGGCGTACTCCGTCCCGAGAGATAGGAGATCACCATGGAAGGTTCTGCCTGCCCGAGCTGCGCCCTGGGAGAGCTGGTGATGAAGGCCGGAGCGGGACGACGAATGCGCTACCGGCACATTCCGGACCTGGAGATTCCGGCGGAGGTGGAGCTGCCCACCTGTCCGGCGTGTGAGCAGCGGTGGTTGGATGGGGAGGCGATGAGGCGGCTGGAGGCGGCGCTGGAGGACGCCTACCGGACGGAGCTGGTACGCAAGGCGGAGCAGGCGATTGAGACGCTGCGGCAGCACATCGCACAGCGGGAGCTGGAGCGGCTGCTGGGAGTGTCCGCGGGGTGGCTCTCGAAGGTGAAGAAGGGGAAGGAGACGTCGGCGCCGATGGCGGCGCTGCTGATGCTGCTGGCCGAGCAGCCGCACCGGGTGGAGTCCCTGCGTCGGCTGTGGGCGGTGCGGCCCGAGCCCCCGCGCCTCTTCGAGCTGGCCCCGGTGCGGGTGCGCGTCCAGTCCGAGGGCTCGCGCCCGAGCCTGTACGCGGTGGAGGCGGTGCAGGTGGCGCCGTCGGCGCAGTCGGTGCCGAGCCTGATTTCCAGCGAGGAGTTGGAAGGGGTGGCGGCATGAGCCTGCCCGAGCCCGAGCTGAAGCGAGCGCTGCTCGCCCTCTCTCAGGGGGTGGAGCTGGTGAACATCCGCACGGTGGAGTTCGCGGCCCGGCTGCTGGAGCAACCCGACGAGCGGCATCCGGTGGCGCTGGCGGTGGACTCGGA
>QKJM01000348.1 GCA_003249315.1 Archangium sp. | reverse complement strand
GGCGGAGGCGCCAGCATAGCGCGTTGACCTCGCGCTGCGGCGGCTCGTCGCTCATGCGCCCTGGATGCTGCCACCGCTCGGTGACCGCAAGCCCCTCCTCCCACTGCCCACCCATTCCCTCGTTCATGCACCCACGGCACATCTGACCTCTGACATCATGTCTCTCCGTCTGGAAGCAACTTCATCCCACCGTATCCGACAATCATCCTGCGGGCCGGAAACGAGCCGTGCCCGCCGCGGAGAGCGACTTCCCGTGGAACCAGGAGGAGCCCCTGGCCTCGGCCTGGCGGTGCGCCCCCTCGGCGGGCTGGCCGTCGGCCACCAAGTGGGCGAGGCCTCCGCCAGGATTCATGGCGGCGCGGAGACCGGCGAAGCGGGTGGCAAGCTCTGGCGTTTGATCTCAGCGTAGACTCGCTGCATGACGCTTCCTTTCTGTTTGGGTTACCATCCCAAGGTCTCGCGCAGCAGGCCGGTGAGCTGCTCGGCCTGACGCTGGTGTGACTTGACGCTCGCGTGCCACACGCAACCCAGCCCCTCCTCGGGCTCCGCTTGCGGCACCTCCACGAAGTGGACGCGCGCGTCTCCTCCCTGCCGGAGCGCCTCCACCACCTGGGTGAGCAGCGCCCGGGCGCTGGTGCGTGCCTTCACCTTCTCGGGCCACTCGTCCGAGATTCTCGCCAGCAGGCAGAAGATGTGGGCGCGGGGGTAGCGGCGGCGAATCTCCTCGACCAGCTCCCGGTAGCCCCGGCGGAAGCGCTCCTCCCCCGGGTGCTCCTCCTTCGAGAAGTCATTCGTCCCCAGTTGGATGAAGACCGCGTCCGGCACCCACGAGGACGCATCCCAACGGGACTCCAGGCGCATGGGCAACGTGGTCTGGTAGAGGCGAGGCATGGTGGGCGCGTCGTCCCCACCGAAGTTCATCACGACGCCCTTGCCCGAGTAGCCGAGCATCATCGACTCGGCGCCCACCGCCTGGGACACCAGGGCCGGCCACGAGAGCGAGGCGCGCTGCGTCTCCACGCTGAAACCGCACTTCTCGTCCTTGCCCTCCACCCCGAAGCCCGTGGTGTTCGAGTCGCCGATGAACTCCAGCCTCCGCTCGGGTGGGGGCGGAGCGGGCAGCAGCCGGGCCCCCGCATCCAGCTCCAGCCCCAGCAACTGAGTCTCCCCCACCAGCGCCTCCGTCTCCCGCTCCAGGCGCAGCGTGTGCTCTCCCTCGGGCAGCCCCTCGGCCACCCGGTACAGGAAGGGAGCCTGGCTCACGTACAGGTCCACCCAGGGCCCGCCGTCCACGCTCAACCGGAAGCGGTTGGGGCCCGGCTCCTCGGGCTTGGCCCCATCCACCAACCTCAGCCCCAGCGAGGTGCCAGTGAAGCGCACGGTGAGCGAGGTGCCGCTCCAGGCCAGGACGGGCCCTCGCGCGTCGCTCCTGTCCAGCCGGCCGCTCCAGCCCAGCTCCGGCGCATGGCCGGACACCCGCACGGGCTGGCACCCAACCAACGCCCCCAGCAACCCCAGCGCGCCCAGTACGCCGACAAGCCTCCTCATGCCTCGAAGCCGGCCTCCGCCAGCATCTTCGCCGTGGGCAACCCGCTGCCACAGCCCGCATCCAGCACCTTCGCGCCCGCGGGGAAGCGCTCCATGAGCCACCGGGTGGCGGCCTCCTGGGCGGACCTGTTCGCGAAGGCGACGTCGTACGGCTCGCCAATGGCATGAGAGTTCATCCTCCCAAGCCTATTCCCGGGCCGCGCTCGCCTCCAGCCGCATCGGAGAGGCCGCCCTCTTTCGGCACACGGACGGCGCTGGTCCAAGGTCGCGATTGTTGACGAATCCGGAATTCAGTTTCCAGCTCGAACGGGTTTATTCAGCCGGCTGAAATGGGAAGTATGCCCCGTAGCTCGCGTCCTCCCCCATGACGCACGCCCTCGGGAGCATCGACATGACCCCCACTCAAGCCCCTCGTTCCGCCCGCCTCGCTCCGGTCACCGGAGCCTCGCAGGGTGGCGCTCGGGCTGAGGCTGTTCCCTGGCGTGATGCTTCTGCCCCGCCACGCTCCGCTGTTGACCGGTGCTCCGCCGTCGATGCGCGCGTCGCATCGCCCACCGCCTCCACCTCATCCTGACCTTCCCCCGGCGGAAACCGCCGCCGCTTGCCATAAGGAACCCCTGACATGCCAACGTCGTCCCCTACCGCCACCGCGCCTGAAGCATCGAAGTTGGTGTTTCCCTTCCTGCGCCCGCTGTACACGCACGCCACGCCGCTGGCCTATGCCGCGCTGCGCGCGGTGTTCGGCATCATGCTGATGACGCACGGCCTGCCGAAAATGCTGCGTACCTCGCACGGCTCGATGGCCGACCCGATGGCCGGTGCGATCAACATCATCGAGAACGTGCTGCACCTGCCGGGAGCGGCGGCGCTGGCAATGTTCGTCGGGGTGCTGGAAGGCGTCGGCGGTGCGCTGCTGCTCATTGGCCTGGGAACGCGCGCGCTCGCGGCGATGGTGACCGTGCAGTTCCTGGTGATTTGCGTAGCGCTGGGTCCGACCTGGTCATGGCTCGACCGCGGCATCGAGTACCCGTTTCTGATGGCGTTCCTATCGCTGTTCTTCACCTTCCAGGGCGGCGGGCGCTACTCCATCGACCATGCACTCGGTCGCGAACTCTGAGCCCGGGAGCAAGTCCCTGAATAGGATTGCTGCGTTTCCTCGGTGCTCCTCGTCCACCGCAACGCCCGCTCGACCGCTTCGAGGGCACGCAGGAGTCCAATGAGCTGTCAAGCACCACTTGACAATGGCATCCGAGTTGATGCGTGCTCACGGTCGTGAACACGCTCCCGTTCCAACAGCTCCAGGCATTTCTCGCCGTCGCTCGGTCGCAGAGCTTCAGCGGCGCGGCGCGCGAGCTTGGCGTGTCGCGCTCGGCTGTGAGCCAGAGCGTGCGCCAGCTCGAGGAAGAGCTGCGCGTGGTCCTCGTCGCACGCACGACGCGCAGCGTGTCCCTCACGGACGCGGGGAGACGACTTGTCGAGGCGGCGGGTCCGGCGGTCGCGCAGACGCGAGCGGCGCTCGCCGAAGCCTCGGCCAAACCCGGTGAAGTCGTCGGTCGCTTGCGACTGACGGTGCCGCGTGTCGCGTTCGACTTCGTGATCAAGCCCGTCCTGCCGACGTTTCGTGAACGTCACCCCCGTATCGAGGTCGAACTCGTCTTCGAGGATCGGCGTGTGGACATCGTCGCTGGGGGCTTTGATGCAGGTATTCGGCTGAGCGAGTTCCTCGAGCGAGACATGGTCAGCGTTCGACTGACGAACTCCTTTCGGTTCATCGTCGTCGGCGCGCCCGGTTACCTCGACAAACACGGGACTCCGCAGCGCCCCGAGGATCTCCTCCATCATGAGTGCCTGACGTTTCGCTCGAACACGACGGGTTCGCTGTACGCGTGGGAACTCGAACGCGGTCGTAGGACCTGGCGCTTGCCAGTCCGAGGAGGCCTGGTCACGAGCGATGGGCTCTTCTGCGCCGATTGGGCGGAGCAAGGGCTGGGGCTCGCATACGTAATTGAACCGCTCGTTACGGAGCAACTCCGGACGGGGCGCCTGCGGTGCGTGCTCGAGCCCTATGCGGCCTCCGTTCCCGGCTTCTATCTGTACTACCCCAGTCGAGCCCAGCGCTCCGCCCCGCTCCGGCTGTTCATCGAGACCGTCCGCGAGTTCGCCGAGCAGCAGATGTCGTCGACGAAGACGAAGGAGCAGCGCTGAGACAACGCGCGGCCGTGGCCGAAACTCGGACCACGGCCCCCTCACGCCGTCCCCTCTCCCGGAGGGAGAGGGGACA
>QKJM01000479.1 GCA_003249315.1 Archangium sp. | reverse complement strand
GGGGGACACCACAGCGAATATCAAGGCCGCATTGCTCCTCCCACTACACGACTCGGAAACCCTCCTCTGTCAGACTCCCTCACGCGAGCAACTCGTCGAGGAACTGACGTACGGGCCTCCCAGTATCTACCTGCTGTCTCGCGAGGTGGAGAAGCATCTGGGACATCCGTGAGGAGTATCGAGTGCCCTACGCACTGAACCTCCCCGTAGCCGCCCGCCCCGACATCTTCACCTGGTATCGCGTCTATCGAAGCCAGGAGGAATACAGGCAGGGCTGGGAGTACTCGCGGCACATCATGCTCGAGCACTACCCAGCGACGCTCCGATGATGTCCTTCATCCGCTGCCGTAGCGAGGGGCATGCCATTCAGACTTCCGTGAAGAACGCACCCGTGACTCCGGCCTCTTCCATGGCGCTTCGGACACGCTCCGAGACGATGAGTGTGGTCTGCCAGCCCCAGGGGCGGAAGATCTCTACGCCTCCCACCTTGCTCGGGTCGATCCGCATGTCTACCACCTTTCGGTACTCACCAATTCTGCTCTCATACCCCTCCTCCACAGTGCGGTAGGCCACTTCCTTGCATCGCTCATCGTCAATGCAGCGAATCACTCGCAGCAGGTTCATGAGGAAATAGGGGTCTGACTGCCCCTCGACGGAGATGGGGAAGAGCTGCATCTGGTCCTGGAGGCCGCTCTGCTCGAAGACCGCCTTGACCCTGCCGTGGATGACGGGAACGCCGAATGCGTTGGTCGAAAAATCCAGCGCCTGCCCGCGATCAAACATGTCGATGCGCAGGGGCAACTGGATTGAGAGTTCAAGACCATCGAAGAATTGTCCATGCCAGAGTTCCTGGCCGTTCCCGTCAATGGGATTATGGAGCAACCAACGGCCCCTGATGCGCATGTCGTCTTCCAATTCAAAATATTTCACGTTGCCCCTCTTCACATCGCATCATGGGCGAGTGGCCAGAGCATGGAGTTCCGAGCCCGGCGTGCAGACTTCACCCGCGATGTTATTGAGCTCTCTCGTCAATGCAACCCTGCAAGCGCTCCTCGTCCGACAGTCTTTCACGGCATCTCTGAGCCGCCTGAAGACTTCCCTGTGATATGCTTCGGAGTGCGGCCCGGTATGGCCCAGGAGGTAGACCTTGTTGGCCGCATCCTCCAGTGTCATCCCTGCCATGGCGAAGATTGCTCGGAAACGAGGTGTCCAGGGACCGCCGCGGGCAGCGGAGATGAAATTCTTGTTGGTGGCCAGGTGGTGCCAGGAGTACCCCAACAGCTTGAAGACACCATCCGCGCAGGCCGTGCGCAGCGAGGCGCCAGCGCCTCCCGCCACTACCCCCTGCATGAGCAGCACCCCCTCCTTGACGCCCACCCTCACCGCCTTCGCTGCCCTGGCCTCCACCATGAGCCCCCCCGCCAGTGCGAAGCGCTCCGGCAGACGCACCAGGTTCTTCAACTCCGCCCACGTCCTCCCCAGCCCGCCCGGCACCGGCTTGGGTACCACCCTAGCCACGCCCCAACTCGCCACCGCCACCAACACTCGCAGCGTCACCCCTCCCGCGTACCGTCCGAAGTCCCTGGCCGCCGCCTCCACCTCCTCCAGCGTGCGGATGCTGCGCGTCGCCTCGTACAGCTTCAGCGCCGCCCCTCCCGCATGCACCAGCTCCGTGAGGGTGAAGGCCGAAACCAGCACCACCGTTGCCCCTACCGCGAAGGCCTTCGTGAACACCGGCTCGGGTGCTGCCCACGAGACCGCGTAGACCACCAGAGCTACTGCCACTCCCGCCAGGAAGGCCGGGTCACTGAAGAGTTCCTCCGCCCCCTCGCGCATGCCCTCCGGCATGTACTTCGGGGACTGCCGCAGCGCCATCACCAGGGGGCTGTCGAGCAACGAGTCCGGTAGCGGCACCACCGGCTCTCCGTAGCGCCGGGTGTACTCCTCGCGCAGCAGCACTTCCACCGGCTCCCCGGAGCGACTGGCTCCGGCCAGCATGCTCGCCGAGGCGATCCACCCCCGCCGCTGCTCGAGCGCCTCCAGGTCCGCGTGGAATTGCTCCAGCACCCGCCGCGCGTCCTCCCGGGTGAAGCGCTGCGGCAAGGGCTCCGCGCCCACGAACGGGAGAAGAAGCCGTACACGCCCCTCGGACAACACCTCCATTCGCACGAGCGCCTGGGAGGACCGCGGGCCTCCCTCCCCCGCCCGCTCCCCACAATCCAGCTCCTCCACAGTCGGCTCGGACTGGTCTCTCACCTCCTCCATACCCGTGTAGCACGCAGGGGCAAGTGCCAAGTACAGCACCAGCCATGGTAACAGCACCTTCTCTCCCCGCTGCGGCTTCCCCTTCATTCCTCACCTCCCGGGCTGAAACCCTGGCGACGCGACCGATAGATTGTAACCAGAGCAAGCTCCGCCCAGGACAGCACCAGCTCTCCTTGCTCCAGAGATCAGCCCGAAGCGAGACGGCTCCGCCCGCAAGCACAAAGGGCCGCCTCCCTCACGGGAGACGGCCCTCGTTCAAACACTCACCCGAGCGCGGCCTACTTCACTGCCTTCACGCGCGAGCGCTTCTCGGTGGCACCCTCGGCCGGAGGAGCCTCGCCCTCGGCCGGCGCCGCCCCGGCCTCCGTCTTGAGGACGCCGTACTTCTCCAGCACCTGCCGCTCCACTTCCTTGGATACCTCCGGGTGCTCCCGCAGGTACTCCTTCACGTTCTCCCGGCCCTGGCCAATGCGATCGCCCTTGAAGGAGAACCAGCTCCCGCTCTTCTCCACGATTCCATCGTTGGAGGCGAGATCCAACAGGTCTCCCTCACGGGAAATCCCCGTGCCGTACATGATGTCGAACTCGACCTCCTTGAACGGAGGCGCCACCTTGTTCTTCACCACCTTCACGCGCGTGCGGCTGCCCACCACGCTGTCGCCGTTCTTGATGGCCCCCACGCGCCGGATGTCCAGGCGCTGCGAGGCATAGAACTTCAGCGCGTTGCCGCCCGTCGTCGTCTCCGGGTTGCCGAACATCACGCCAATCTTCATGCGGATCTGGTTGATGAAGATGACGCACGTCTGGCTCTTGCTGATGGTGCCCGTGAGCTTGCGCAGCGCCTGGCTCATCAGTCGCGCCTGCACGCCCATGTGCGCGTCACCCATCTCGCCCTCGAGCTCCGCCTTCGGCACCAGGGCGGCCACCGAGTCCACCACCAGCACGTCCAGCGCCCCCGAGCGCACCAGCATCTCGGCGATCTCCAGCGCCTGCTCGCCCGTGTCCGGCTGGCTCAGCAGCAGGTCATCCGTGCGCACCCCCAGCTTGCGCGCGTACCCGATGTCCAGCGCGTGCTCGGCGTCGATGTAACCGGCCACCCCGCCCCGCTTCTGGGCCTCGGCCACCACGTGGAGACAGAGCGTCGTCTTACCCGAGGACTCCGGCCCGTAGATCTCCACGATGCGGCCCCGGGGCACCCCGCCCACTCCCAGCGCGATGTCGAGCGAGATGCTCCCCGTCGAAATGGCCTGGATATCCCGCATCAACGGCTCGTCGTTGCCGAGCCGCATGATGGAGCCCTTCCCGAACTGCCGCTCCACCGCGGACATCGCCAGCTCGATCGCCTTCTCTTTCTCTGGATTCACGGCCATTTCGTCTGTGCTCCTTGCGTATGCGGTGAGCCACCCCGGCCCACCTGAACCCGCGTTTAGTACGCGATATGAAGACCCTAGTCCATGACTCTGACATGTCCTGGGAGGTCTCAACGTCGGGGCAGCATGAGGAGCAGGCAGGCGAGCAGCCCCGCCCCCCCGCTCACCGCCCCGTAGTACCCCCCGAAGAGACCC
>QKJM01000216.1 GCA_003249315.1 Archangium sp. | reverse complement strand
GGCCGTGCCGCAGCGCCTGTGACACCAGGAACTCGCCCACGTGCTGGTCATCCACCGACACCCGGAAGGTGTAGTTGGGCTTCAGCTCGTGGTGGACCAGCCCCGTGGCGGCGGCCCAGGGGCTCAGTACGATGAGCTGGTGCTCATGCAGGAACGAAAGGTTCTGCATGACTGGAGGACTGTGGAGCCCCGCGAGGATGGCCACCAGGTGGGGCATGCGAGCGAACTCCGGGAGTTGCTCCGTCGCCCGGGTGGGCACTCCGTGGTGGTCCTTCACCACCAGCTCCAGCCTGCGCCCGCCCAGCAGCCCACCATGGGCGTTGATCTCGGAGATGGCCAGCAGCGCCCCGCGCCGGATGGCCTCACCCGCCAGCGCCGAGCCGGAGCTCATGTCCGCATGGAGTCCCAGGATGATGGGCTCCTTGTCCTCCGCCGCGGCCACCCCGCTACACACCACCAGGGCCAGCCCCCAAGACAGAACACGCCGCATGCTCCCCCCGAGGATGAATGAAGAACCCGTTGAGTCTACCCCGAAACCTGCCTCGGGAGGGCGGCCTCAGCGCTTGAGGTGACGGAAGGGATTGTTGAAGGGCTCGGCGGAGGACTGTTTCGGAGGAGGCGCCTTTCCACCGCCCCTGCTCGAGGGACGCTCCTCGTTCCTGGAGACCCGGGGCGCGCCTCCCGAAGGCGCCGGAGTACCCTCGGTGACGGCCCGCACGGACAGGGAGAGCCGCTTGCGCGCCAGATCCACGCCCAGCACCTTCACGGTGAGCCGATCTCCCACCTTCACTGCCTCGTTCGGGTCCTTCACGAAGCGGGTGGAGAGCTGGGACACGTGGACGAGGCCGTCCTGGTGTACGCCCACGTCGACGAAGGCCCCGAAGGCGGTGACGTTGGTCACCACCCCCTGCAGCACCATCCCCTCCTTCACGTCCTCCAGCTTCTGCAGATCCTCCCGGTACGCGGGCGCGGTGAAGTCGCCGCGAGGATCCCTGCTGGGCTTCTCCAGCTCGGAGAGGATGTCCCGCAGCGTCAGCTCCCCGAGCTCCGCCCCGAGGTAGCGCTTCGGCTCTATCCGCCGCACCAGCTCGGCGTTGCCCACGAGCTGCTTCACGTCCACGCCCAGGTCCTTCGCCATGCGCTCGACGACGGTATAGCGCTCGGGGTGGACGGCACTGGCGTCGAGCGGCTCGCGGCCGTGGACGCGGAGGAAGCCGGCGGCCTGCTCGAAGGTCTTCGGGCCCAGGCCACTCACCTTGAGGATTTCCCGGCGAGTGGAGAAGCGCCCCTTGGAGGCGCGGTGGGAGACGATCTTCTTCGCCAGCGTGGGGCCGATGCCGGACACGTGCTCCAGGAGCTGCGGCGACGCGGTATTCACGTCCACGCCCACGGCGTTGACGCACGAGTCCACCACCTCGCCCAGCTTCTTCTTGAGCTGGCCCTGGTCCACGTCGTGCTGGTACTGGCCCACGCCGATGCTCTTGGGATCCAACTTCACCAGCTCGGCCAGAGGGTCCTGCAGCCGGCGGCCGATGGACACCGCGCCGCGCAGCGACACGTCCAACGAGGGGAACTCGTCGCGCGCCACCTCGGAGGCCGAGTACACCGAGGCGCCCTGCTCGCTCACGGAGACCACAGGCACCTGCACGCCGAGTCCCTTGAGCACCTCGCGCACGAAGAGCTCGGCCTCACGGCTGCCGGTGCCGTTGCCCACGGCGATGAGCTCGGGCTTGTGCTTCTGGATGAGGGCGGCGCACTGGCGGGAGGCAGTGGCTCGCTCGGCCTGGCCGCGCTCGGTGTAGAGGGTAGCGGTCTCCACCAGCTTGCCCGTGTTGTCGAGCATGGCGGCCTTGACGCCGGTGCGCAGGCCGGGGTCCATGGCGAGCACGGCCCGGGGACCCGCGGGCGCGGCGAGCAGCAGGTGGCGCAGGTTCATCCCGAAGACGGCGATGGCCTCGCGGTCCGCGCGCTCCTTGAGCTCGTTGCGCAGCTCGGACTCCAGAGAGGGGCCCATGAGCCGCTCCCACGAGTCCTCCACCGCGGCGCGCAGCTCCCGGGAGAAGGCGGACTGGGGCCGGGTGACGACGCGGGGGGCGAGCGTGCCCTTCACCTCGTCATCCGGAAGGACGAGGTTGATTCGCAGCATCTCCTCGGCCTCGCCGCGCAGCAGGGCGAGGATGCGGTGGGAGGGGGCGGTGGAGAGATCCTCCTCGTGCTCGTAGTAGCTCTCGAACTTGGAGGCCTCGCCCTTCTTCTTGGGAGCGACGGTCGAGCGCAGACGGCCCTTGCGCACGCACAGCTCGCGGGCGGTGCGACGCAGGCCGGCATCCTCGGCCACGCGCTCGGCGCAGATGTCGCGAGCCCCGGCCAGCGCGGCCTCCACGTCCGGCACCTCCTTCTCCGGGTTGACGAAGGGGCGCACCCGGGCCGCGAGCTCATCCTTGCCCGAGCCCTCCTGCTTCCACAGCAGATCCGCCAGCGGCTCCAGACCTCGCTCCCGGGCGATGGCCGCGCGGGTGCGGCGCTTGGGCTTGTAGGGGAGGTAGAGGTCCTCCAGCTCGGTGCGCGTCCTCGCGCGCTGGAGCGCCTGGCGCAGCTCCGGGGTGAGCTTCCCCTGTCCCTCAATCGTGCGAAGGATGGTGTCCCGGCGGGCGTCGAGCTCGGCGCGCTCCGTGGCCCGGTCCAGGATGGCCTGAATCTGCACCTCATCGAGGCCGCCGGTGGCCTCCTTGCGGTAGCGGGCGATGAAGGGGACGGTGGCGCCCTCCTCGTTCAGAGCGAGGGTTTTTTCCACCTGCTCGGCCCGGAGGCCCAGCTCCTTGGACAGCTCGACGGCGTAGGCGTGCATGGCACCGCTCACCCTACACCACCGCACACCCGGGCGCCAGTGGGGGGAGAGACGGAGGGCATCCAAGGGGGCGCTGGATTGTTTCCAGTAGGACACCCTTGCGAGGATGACCAGCAACTGGGGAGGGTGGATGAACCGAGGCTTCGAGCAGGAGCAGGCAGCACTATTCGCGGAGTGGAGGGAGCACCTCGCACAGGGCAACCTGCCATTCTACGAGGATGGACTGGCCAGGGACTCCTCGTACTGGGAGACGCAGCCTCGCGTGCTCTTCCTCCTGAAGGAGGTCAACGCCAACCAATACGTCGATGCCTGGAACCTCTTCGACGTGGTGGGCGACGGCAGTATCAGGGACACGTGGACCGTCATCTCCTACTGGACCCACGGCATCCATGGAGGCGGGCTCCCCTGGAGGGATGTGCCCGACGCCACTCCCGACAACCTTCGAAAAGCCCTCTCGAAGATAGCCGTCGTCAACGTCAACAAGTGTGGCGGGGGCGCCACCAGCATCGGCGCGGAGCTTTGGGTCGCCGCCTATCGCGACCGGGAGTTCCTCCGCAGGCAGATCCGTCTGTACGCACCCGACATCATCATCGCCGGTGGCACCGGCGACATCGCCAGGCACCTTCTCTTCGAGGAGCACTGGCAGGACTGGAACAGGCACTCCGACACGGTGTACTGGATTCGCCCTTCAGCGCTCGAGACGGTGCTCGTTTCGACGTACCACCCACAGGCCCGAATCGAGCACAGGAAACTCTACGAGGATGTCCTCACGGGGTTGAAGGCAGCCGGAACACTTCCGGCGAAGGTGCAGGGCTGACGAATGGGATCCAGCGCCCCTATCGCAGCCCTCCCCAAGAGACTACAGCTCTGGCTGGACGAGGCACTGAGGAATGTCGCTCCCCAAGCTCCCCAGCATATCCATATCGACCAGCTCGTAGCGGAAGCCACCGGAGAGGCCGCCCTCTCCCTCGCAAGCGAAGCCTATGCAT
>QKJM01000321.1 GCA_003249315.1 Archangium sp. | reverse complement strand
CCCACTTGTCCGCGTAGGTATGCACCTCGGGGCCGGACTGCATCAGCTTGTGGTTGATGTACCAGTAGTCCTTGCGACCGGAGTCGTAGAGGTGATCCAACCGATCATCCAGGTGACCATTGGCCTGGACGATGTCGGGCCACCCGTCGTTGTCGAGGTCCGCGGCGGCCGCGCCCCAACCAAAGCGCCGCTCGTTGAGGGCACCGCGGAAGGTGGCCTCGTCGTGGAACTCGGGGAGGAAGGCGTCCTCGCCCGGGCCCAGCATCCACAGGAGGCTGCCCTCGGCCTGCAGCGAGTGGTGGACGTTGGAAACGTATACGTCCAGCCAGCCGTTGCGGTCGAAGTCCGCGACGGAGGCATTCATCCCCTTGTAGGTGTCCTTGCCGATCTCCCCGAAGAGCTGGCCCCGCACCCGGCGGAAGTGCCGACCCTGCTCGTTGAGGTACACCTCGTCCGGGCCGAAGTCGTTGGCGATGTAGAGGTCGGTCCACCCGTCGCGGTTGAGGTCCACGGTGCTGACGGCGAGGGACCAGCGCGTCTCGTCCAGCCCCAGTGCCCGCGAATCGAGCTTCTCGAAGGTGCCATCACCCCGGCCGCGGTAGAGCACGTTGAGGCCGCCGTTGGCGGCGTCGTGCCAGCCGTCGTGCATGAAGCGAAGCATGCGCCTGTCGCCGGGGTACTCGGCGGGAGGGAGGCGGAAGAAGTTGAAGGGGGTGGGCGTGTCGTAGCCGGGAAGGTGGGTGGTGAGGGCATTGGCCACGAAGAGGTCCAGGTGCCCATCCCGGTCGAAGTCGAGCAGGGTGACGGCCATGCTCACCGAGTGGTCCTCCACGCCGGCCTCGAGGGTAACGTCCTCGAAGCCGGGAGTGCCCGTCTCGCGCAGGGTGTTGCGCAGGAGGCGCGAGGGCCCGAAGGCGACGGCGATGGCCAGGTCCTGGTCCCCATCTCCGTCGTAGTCCACGAAGGTGCCCCCGGCGGCGGCGCCGTCGGTGCGATAGTTCGCGGCGATGCGCTCCAGCGCGGGGATGTGTACCCGCTGGAAGCGCAGGCCGCCGAGGTTGCGGTAGAGCGCGGCGCGGTCCCCGTCGGACTTGAGCGCGTTGGTGAGGAACAGGTCCAACAGCCCGTCCCCGTCATAGTCCCCGGCGGCCACGGCATCGCCCACGCTCAGCACCCACTTGGAGACGTGCAGCACGCGCGGGTCCACCTGCTCCAGCACATCCCCCATGGAGGTGCCGAGGCCGATGTCCGCGGCCACCAGACGCTCCATGCGGAAGGGCAGCGGCTCGCCGCGCCCGGAGGAGGACGCGAGTCCCAGGGGGAGCGCCACCATGAGGAGACCCAGGCCCGCCACCGCGCCCGCGCGCTGGAGCGGACCGCGAGCGAAGAGTCCTCCCAGGTATGCGCGCGGCCCACGCCGCCACAGGGCGCGCGCGTGGAGGAAGAGGAAGCGCGCGGAGGCGCAGGCGAGGGCGGCGTAGAAGAAGGTGAAGACGCTCTCCTTGATGTGGAGCACCAGGTCCACCAGGGTGAGGGCGAGCGCGAAGAGGACCTGACCACGAGGTGTCCTGGGGGACGTGGCGGGGTCGGTCAGCATGTAGAAGGTGAAGATGAAGAAGGCGGGCGTCCCCAGCGTGCCGAGGAAGAGCACCTCGGGAGGCAGGTGGTGGCGGAGAACCCAGGCGCGCAGGGCCGTCTGCAGGGCGTAGAAGAGGAGGAAGCTCACCACCAGCCAGGTGCGACCCACGCGAAAGAAGAAGAGCACCAGGGCGGACATGACGATGAAGGCGGAGAGGGCCACCTCCCCGTTGGCCCACTGGTAGGCGGGGGCGGCGGTGACGAGCTCGCGGGTGAGGAGCAACGAGGAGGCCACGCCGAACATGGAGGGGTTGAAGACGTGACGGCCCTCGAAGGTGAGCACGTACTTGGAGCCGATGGTGAGCCACACGGGCAGCAGCAACACCCAGCTCGAGTGCGAGTAGTTGAGTAGCAGCGCCAGCGAGCAGCAGGAGATGTAGGCGCTCAGGGGCACCACCTTCTCGCGGCGCAGCAGCCAGCCCAGGCCGGCGTCCAACAGGCTGCCGCTGACGACGATCAGCGCCATCTGCATGGGGCTGCGGTTGAAGCCGAAGAAGGAGAAGCCCAGCACGCCGTACAGCGTCAGCAGCGCCGCGAAGGGGATGCGAGGGTCGTTCCCGCGCGGCCACACCCAGCCCCACCGCTCGACGCGAGGGAGCGTGTGTACCGCGGTGCGCACCGGCACCGGGTGTGTCATGACCTGCTCAGCACTCATGGGATGCCTCCAGAGGGGCGCGGAGAGTGCCCCGCGCCTCCCCCAGTGTCCAGGCCGGGCGGGGCGCTTGCATGGCCTCCTGGAGCCCGACCCTCTCGGATGATGATTCCAACACATTGCTCCACATGCCCGGCGCCTCCTGCAAACTCCGGGCACACGTACCACCCTCTCCACCTCGCACCGCGCCTCCGCTGATGCTCTCCCCTCTCACCCGCGTCCTCGTGCTCTCCCTGCTGGGCCTGTGTCTGGTGCTCGGCGTCCTCTTCTGGCGCGGGCAGAACGTACGCCGGGCACGAGGGGGCCGGATTTCGCCGCCCAAGCTGGCGTGGCTGCTGTACGCCGTCTTCCTCTGGTTCTTCCTCTGTCCGCTGGTAGCGCTGGACGCCGGCATGCATCCGGGACTGCGCACGGTGCTCGGTGTCTTCGCCGTCGCCATGTGGCTACGGGGCGTGGCCGAGCTCTACATGCTCTATGTCTCCCGCAACTGGAGGCCCCCTTACGGCATCGGCCACGACGTGCTGTGCATCGGGCTGGTGGTGGGAGGGCTCGTCCTCACCCGCCACCACTGGACGGGCGAGCTCCCGGCGAGGGACGTGTGGGGCCTGGCGCTGTTGGGACTGGTGCTGGTGAGTCTCGTCGTCGAGGTTCTCTACGCCGCCCTCTTCTTCCACGCCGTGGAGGGGCGCACCACGGGAGAGGACGGCATCTGGTTCGCGGACGAGGCGCAGGCGCGCTTCCGTCGCATCAACCGCCTCACGCTGGCCCTCAACGTGCCGCTGTACGCGGGCCTGGCGGGACTGCTCGCAGTGGGGCTGGGCCTCGGGGCCTGAGTCTCGGGGGCTCAGGGCACCGGCAGTGACGCGCGCAACACCTCCAGTGCGCGCGCGGTCGCGGCCCGGCGTACCTCGTTCCGGTTGCCAGCGAAGACATGGCGCTCGCAGGAGGTGGAGGCACCTCGTCGGGCCACTGCGAGAAACACGAGCCCCACGGGCTTGGACTCCGTGCCGCCCGAGGGCCCGGCGATGCCCGTCTCGGCCAGGGCCATGTCGGCGTGCGAGCAAGCCAGCGCTCCCTCGGCCATGGCGCGAGCCACCTCCTCGCTGACGGCGCCGTGGGCCATCATCAGCGCCACCGGCACGCCGAGCTGCTCCGCCTTGGCCTCGTTGGAGTAGGGAACGAAGCCGCGCTCCACCACGGCCGAGGCTCCGGCGATCTCCGTCAGGCAGGCGCAGAGGAGGCCACCGGTGCTGGCCTCGGCGAGCGCCAGCCGCACTCCCGCGCGTCGGCAGTCCTCCAGCAATGCTCGCGCGCTCTCTTCGAGTCCGGACTCCATGGCACCAGGGTTCCCGGGTGCTACCGACGCCGGCGTCGACCACCTCCGCCGCCGCCGAAGGCGATCAGCAGGGCCCCGCCCACCACGCCCGCGGCGCCGAGGGCGAGGTCCCTCTGGGTGCGATCGGAGTAGCGGCCGGTGACGAACTCCGAGGCGCGCTCGGAGAGCGAGGCGGTGGCCCGGTAGGCGCTCACGAGGAACACGGTGCCGGCGACGATG
>QKJM01000556.1 GCA_003249315.1 Archangium sp. | reverse complement strand
GGGAGACCTGACCACCCCCGTGCATCCCGAGCCGACGCGGGAAATCGGCGTGCTGGCGCGCGAGCTGGAGGTCATGCGCGGGGCGCTGGAGAGCAGGGACAGGCAACTCAAGCTGATGCTGGCGGGAGTGGCCCACGAGGTGCGCAACCCCATCGGCGGCATCGCCCTCTTCTCGGGGCTGCTGGAGGAGGACCTGAAGGCAGGCGCCCACGCCGAGACCGGCGAGCACGTGAGGCGCATCCAGCGCGAGGTGGAGTACCTGCAACGAATCGTGGAGGACTTCCTGGCCTTCGCCAGGGAGCAGCCCCTCTCGCGGGAGCCGATGGATGCGTCGGAGCTGCTGCACGGAGCGAGTGCCCTGCTCGCGGCGGACGCGGCGGCGCGCGGTGTCCAGGTGGCGGTCGAGGCGGAGCCAGGAACGCTGGAGGCGGATGGAAGCCTGCTGACGGCGGCGCTGGTGAACCTGGTGAAGAACGCGGTGCAAGCCTCACCCGAGGGAGGACGCGTGCGGGTGACGGGCCGCGGCCAACCCGAGCGCTACACCATCCTCGTGGAGGACCACGGACCCGGCATACCGGAAGCCGAGCGCGAGCGCATCTTCGAGCCCTTCTTCACCACGCGAGAGAAGGGCACCGGCCTGGGGCTGCCACTCTCGCGAAAGATAGCCCGCGCGCACGGAGGGGAGCTGCGGCTCGTCCCCTCACCAGCTCACACCCTCTTCGAGCTGACGCTCCCCATATCCAGAATCCGCTCCCAATGAACAGATCCCCCGCTGCCTTCCCAGCAGGTAGAATTGAGTGGAAGAGAAAGAGGGGACCGTGGGTTGGCTGTTCTGGTCCCGGAGAGGACGAAGACAGATGACGACGCCATCGCCAGGAGAGTCCCCCCTCGCCCACCTGGAACTCGGGTTGGAGCGGGACATATTCCTGCGTACGCTCATCCGACACCTCGCGGGCACCCTCGAGGACGTGGTGGGCCTGGAGGAGGCGTCCGGCTTCATCAGCGTGGTGGGTCTGCGAATGGGCGAGGAGCTGAATGCCGACTACCGCCGAGCGCTCGCCCTGCCCCAGCTCTCCCGCGAGCAAGTGGCCCAGGTGCTGGTGGACCTCAAGGCACGCATCCACGGAGACTTCACCGTCCTCGAGCAGGACGACGAGAAGATCATCCTGGCCAACCGGCGATGCCCCTTCGGCGAGCTGATCGAGGGCCGGCCGTCCATCTGCATGATGACGTCCAATGTCTTCGGCACCATCACCGCGGAGAACCTCGGCTACGCGAAGGTCTCGCTGGAGCAGACGATCGCCGAGGGCCATCCAGGGTGCCGGGTGGTGGTGTACCTCAAGCCCACGACGACCGCCCGGAATGCCCCCGGAAGGGAATACGTACGAACGTGAGCTTCAACGCGCCTCACCCCCCCGAGCTCTTCACCCACCTCTCCCGTCTGATCCCCGAGCCGCTGCTACTCGTCTCCTCGGAGGGCATGCTGCTGAGCGGCAATGCATCCGCGCGAACCCTGCTCGGCCTGGATGCCGAAGAACCCTGGCAGGCCCCGCTCGTGGAGTTGACGGAAGAGCCCCCGGAGCGCGTGACGGCCTTCCTGCGTCAGTGCCTGCGCAGCCTGGAGCCGCTGCCGGGCTCCTTCACCCTCCGACTCACCTCTGGAGCGCGGGAGCGCCTCGTCTGCCGGGGCGCACGGCTGAGCCCCGAAGACTCGGTGGTGATGCTGCACTTCCCTATCGAGTCACAGACCCGGAAAGCCTTCGGACTGCTCAGCCAGCAGGTGGACGAGCTGACGCGGGAGGTTTCGCGGCGACGGCAGACGGAGGAGCACCTCGCCCAGAGCGAGCAGCACATGAAGACCGTCATCGACACGCTCCCCGTGGGCGTGTGGATTACCGATGAGAAGGGGCAGATCCTCTCCGGCAACCCGGCCGGAAAGAGAATCTGGGGGGGCGAGCTCCGCGTCGGACGGAAGGACTACGGCATGTACCATGCGCAATGGGCTGACACCGGCCGGCCGCTCACGCCCGAGGAATGGGGCGTGAGCCGAGCCCTGACGCGAGGAGAGACCTCGCTCGGGGACCTACTGCGCATCCGCTCCTTCGACGGCCAGGAGAAGTTCATCCTCAACTCGGCCGTACCGCTTCGGAACGACAAGGGGCAGATCGTCGGAGCCATCGCCGTCAACGAGGACGTCACCGAGCGAAGACGCGCGGATGAGGAACTGCGCCAGGCCATGGAGTTGCAGGAGAGCTTCATCGGCATCGTCAGCCACGACGTGCGCAGTCCCCTGGCCGCAATCCTGATGAGCACCCTGCAGTTGCGGCGGCACACGCTGGACGAGCCCTCCCGGAAGATCGCGGAACGCATCGACCGGGCCGCCCGACGCATCGAGCAGGTGGTGAAGCTGCTGCTCGACTTCACCCGGGCGAAGCAGGAACAGGGCATTCCCCTCGTACCGCGGCAACTGAGCCTGTACGAGCTGTGCGGTCGGGTGATGGACGAGATGAAGGCGGCCTACCCACACTGCGTCGTGGAGCTGCATGGGCCGCCCGCCTGGGGAGAAGGAGACCCGGAGCGACTCTTCCAGGTGATCGCCAACCTGCTGGAGAATGCCTTCAAGTACGGAGCGGCCTCCCGGCCCGTGACGCTCACCACGTATGAAGCGGAGGACGAGCTGCGCCTCGCTGTCCACAACGAGGGCGAGCCCATCCCGGAGGAGCTGCGGGCGAGGCTCTTCGAGCCCTTCAGCCGAGGAGCGCAGACGGAGGAGACGGTGAAGGTGAGCCTCGGCCTGGGGCTGCACATCGCGCACGAAATCATACGCGCGCACGGAGGCTCGGTGGAGGTACGCTCCACGCACGTGGAGGGCACGACCTTCATCCTCCGGCTCCCGCGCCGCAGCGAAGCCCAGGCGCTCCAGAACGTACGGGGGGAGAGCGCTCCCCTGAAGAAGCTGAACGACGTCGTCTGACCCGACCCTCTCACGGCCATGCGGCCATGGAGCCTCGATGAGCCCCCCATTCCTCGGACTGCGCACCACCGTCTACCCCGTGACGGACCTGGAGAAGGCGAAGGCCTGGTACAGCAAGCTGCTGGGCGTGGCACCGTACTTCGACGAGCCCTTCTACGTGGGTTTCAACGTGGGGGGCTTCGAGCTGGGGTTGGACCCGGACACCTCGGAGCTGAAGCCGGGAGCCGGGGGGGCGGTGGCGTACTGGGGCGTGGAGGATGCGGAGCGGGCGTGGGCGCGCGTGATGGAGCTGGGAGCCGAGCCGGCCAGCCCCGTGCGAGAGGTGGGCGGTGGCATCAAGGTCGCCACGGTGAAGGACCCCTTCGGCAACCTGTTCGGGCTGATCGAAAACCCGCACTTTCCCAACACCGCGAGCTGAGCCCGCTCCGCCTCGCTTCAGCGGTTGACCGAGCGCATGCCCTGCTCGGGGTAGCGCGTGCCCGCGGCCTCGCCCTTGGGGGCGATGGCGTCGATCTCCCGCAGCTCGTCGGCGGAGAGCGAGATACGGGCGGCGGCGACGTTCTCCTCGAGGTAGCGCAGGTGCTTGGTACCCGGGATGGGGACGATGTCGTTCCCCTGGGCGAGCACCCACGCCAACGCGAGCTGCGAGGCCTGGACGCCCTTGCGCTCGGCCAGCTCGTGAATCTTGTCCACGAGGTGGAGGTTCTTCTGGAAGTTCTCCCCTTGGAAGCGAGGCAGGTGGCGGCGCCAGTCGTCGGGAGCCAGGTCCTCGAAGCGGCGGTAGCGGCCGGTGAGGAAGCCGCGGCCCAGGGGGCTGTAGGCGACGAAGCCGATGCCCAGCTCGCGCACGGTGGGGAGGATTTCGTCCTCGGGCTCACGGCTCCACAGC
>QKJM01000041.1 GCA_003249315.1 Archangium sp. | reverse complement strand
GACGCGCACCGGCAAGAACACGGCGCTATGGCCGGGGTTCACCTTCGAGTTCCGGTGGCGCACCCACCGTCTCGCGCCGTCCGACTACCAGTGGGGCGGACAGGCGAGGGAGCGGGGCGCACTTCGGGTAGAATTCTCAAGGAAGTCGGGAACTTGAGCGGCTGCCCGGCTGCATGGTACGAACCGCGAAGGTCATCCCCTCCCGCCTCGAATCCACTCTGGAGCCGGCTTTCCCATGAGCGAGCGCAACGAACTCCCGAGGACTCCGTCCTCGTCCTCCCCTGGTGTCCCCGCGGCGACCGTCGCGGAGGAGGAAGCCCCTCCCCAGGCGGCCACCGAGGTGCTCGCCACCCACCTGCCCACCCTGCCTCCGGCGTCCGCCATCGAGCAGGAAGCCCGCGAGCGAATCGCCGCCCTGGAGCGCGAGGCCCGGGCACCCGGCAACGAGGCCCAGGCGGCCCTCCTCTTCCATGAGATCGGCCTGCTGTGGGAGGACCCGCTCAAGAATCCGCGCAACGCCGCGGTGGCCTTCCAGAACGCCTACCGGCTCGCGCCGAAGTTCCTCGCCAACATCCGCGCGGCCCGCCGCCTCTTCGCCGACGTGGGCAACTGGCAGATGGTGAGCCAACTGCTGGACGCCGAGCTGAGCGCCACCGAGGCTCCGAACGAGCGCGCCGCCCTCCTCTTCGAGAAGGGCACCCTGCTCGAGGAGCGCCTCTCCCGCGAGGAGGAGGCCGCCGCCACCTTCCGCCAGTGCCTGGAGCTCCAGCCCCGGGACGTGCCCCTCCTCAGCCAGCTCGAGACGCTCTACGCCGCGCGCGACGACTTCTCCTCGCTCGTCGAGGTGTACCGACTGCTGGCCAGCACGCTGGAGACCCCGGCCCTGCGTGCCCACTACCTCACCGCCGCGGGCCTCGTGCTCGAGGAGCGCCTCAAGCGCCTCGACGAGGCCGCCGCCGCCTTCCGCGAGGCCTTCTCGCTCGATCGCACGGATCTGCTGCTCCTCTCGGCCCTCAAGCGCACCTCCGAGCGAGAGGGCCGCGCCGATGAGCTGCTCGAGGTCCTCACCGCCGAGGCAGAGGTGCTCGGGGCGCAGGGAGCTCCCGCCTGGCTCCAGCTCTGCAAGAGCTATGAGCGGCTCGGGCGCAAGGAGGAGGCCCTGGCCTCCCTGCTCGACGCCCGCCGCGTCAGCCCCCACGAGCCCCTCGTCCTCTCCGCGCTCGCCAACATCTACGAGACCCAGTCGCGCTTCGAGGAGCTGGCCGACGTGCTCCTCGCCTGGGTGGACAGCATCAGCGACGAGAGCGAGCGAGTGGCCATCAACCTCCGGCTCGCCGCCCTCTACGAGGAGGATCTCAAGCGCGAGACCGATGCCATCGCCCGCTACCAGGCCATTCTCGCCCGGATTCCGGGCCACGCCCCCTCGCTGGCCGGTCTGGGCAAGCTCTATTACCGCACCCAGAACTGGGAGGGCCTCGTCTCCGTCTTCGACGCGGAGATCTCCGCCGCGCAGGATCCCAAGGAGAAGGCCGCGCGCATGTTCAAGGCGGCCGAGGTGCTGGAGGAGCGACTGGGGAAGCAGGAGGAGGCCATCTCCCGCTACAACACCTGCCTCCAGCTCCAGCCCGGCTACCTCCCCGCCCAGAAGGCCCTCACCCGGCTCTACGAGCAGCAGGGCCGCTTCGCCGAGCTGGTCGCCATGTACGAGCAGGATCTGCTCCAGACGGCGGATCACGATCAGCTCATCACCACGCTCAACAAGATGGCGACGCTCTACGAGGAGCGCCTGGGAGATCTCGAGCACGCCATCGAGTGCATGCGCCGCGTGCTGGAGCTGGTGTCGGATCACCTGCCCACCATCCGAAACCTCTCGCGGCTGCTGGAGCGCGCCGGGCAGTTCCAGGAGCTCATCCGCAACCAGGAGCTGGAGGCCTCGCTCGCCGGGGACACCAAGCAGGTCCTCTCGCTCTACCACCGCAACGCGGAGATCCTCGACGAGAACCTCAAGGACCGGGCGGGCGCCATCGCCGCGTACGAGCGCGTGCTCACCCTGAGCCCCTCGTACCTGCCGGCGCTCAAGGCGCTGGGGCGGCTGTACGCGCAGGAGGGCAAGTGGGAGCTCCTCATCCGGATGTACCGGACCGAGTCGGAGATCTCCCCCAACCCCGAGGCCGCCGCGGCGCTCATCTACAAGATCGGCGAGCTGTACGAGCACCGGCTGAAGAACGAGGAAGAGGCGATCGCCTCGTACCAGGAGGTGCTGACGCTGGCGCCCAGCTACTTCCCGGCGCTGCGCGCGCTGGCGAGGTTGTACAAGGCGCAGGAGGCGTGGGAGAGCCTGGTGGACGTGCTGCGCGCCGAGGCCGCCAACCGGACGGACGCCGCCGAGCGAGCCAACGCCCTCTACCAGGCGGCCGTCATCTGGGAGGACCAGCTCCAGCGGCGGGACATGGCCATCGACGTGTACCAGGAGGTGCTGCGGCTGGTGCCGGGGCACGCCGCCACCCTGCGCGCCCTGGAGCGGCTGTACCTGGCCGACGATGACGTGAAGGAGCTGGTGGCCATCCTGGAGCGGGAGACGCAGGTGGGCCACACGCCTGGAGCCAAGGTGGCCGCCTACGTGAAGCTGGCGCGGCTGTACCTGGATCGCTTCCAAGAGCCGGCGCGCGCGGCCACTTGCTGCGAGGCGGTGCTGGCGTTGGATCCCAGCCACCTCTTCGCCCTCAAGACACTGGAGCGCATCCGCGCCGGGGACAAGGCACGCCGGGCCGAGCTGCGCCACCGCCTGGCCGAGCATGTGGCCGATGCGCGCCTGGGCACCGCACTGCGCCTGGGTGCCGCCGCCGACGCGAACGCCAGCACCGAGGGCACCCTGGAGGCCCTGCGCCACGCTGTCGCCGACAGTCCCCAGGACGTGCGGCTCGCCTTCGCTCTCGAGCGCGCCCTGCGTCAGGTGGGCGATGCGGCCGGGCTGATGGAGTTCTACATCCGCCGGCTCGGCGTGGTATCGGAGCCGCTGGAGCGCCTGGAGATGCTGCTGCGCTGCGCGGACCTGGCCGAGACGCGGCTGAACGATCCGACCCGCGCCGAGCAGGCCTACCGGGCCTCACTGGACTTGCAGGCCCAGTGCCTGCCGGCGCTCCAGGGGCTGCGGCGCATGCTGATCCGCCGCGGGGACGCCGCCGGGGCCCGAGCCCTGCTGGAGGCCGAGGCCCGTATCAGCCAGGATCCTCGCAGTGTGATCGACACCCTCGTCGCGGCGGCGCGGCTGGCCGCCGGCCCGCTGAAGGACGAGGAGGGAGCCATCGCCCTGTACCGTCAGGCGCTGGAGAAGGATCCGCTGGATGAGGAGGCAAGCGCGGGCCTGGAGGAGCTGCTCGCCGCACGCGGAGGCGCCGAGGATCTGGCGACGATGCAGGAGCGACGCGGAGAGGCGAAGCAGGCCCAGGGAGATGCGACGGCGGCCGCGGAGGCCTTCTTCCAGGCAGCGAAGACCTCCCTCACCGGGCTGGACGATCGTCCGCGTGCCCTGGCGCTGCTGGAGCGCAGCCTCACCCTCAACCCGGAGCACCCCGCGGCGCTGGAGATGCGCGGCACCCTCCTGCTGGAGGCGCGGCAGTACTCCGAGGCCGCGGCCCTGCTCTCCCGGCGCATGCAGCTCGGAGGCGAAGCGGACCACCTGGCCCGGCTGCACCTCACCCTGGGCGCCGTGTACCAGGATCAGCTCGGCGAGCCGGCCCGCGCCGCCTCCCACCTCAACGCCGTGCGCGAGGCCTGGCCCCAGAACACCGAGGCGCTGGAGCGCATGTCCTCCCTCTTCCAGCAGGTGCGCAACTGGAACGGCGCGGTGGACTGCCTGCGGCGGCTGCTAGAGCTGGAGCTGCCGCCGGCGGACCGCGCACGCCACACCGTCTCCCTGGCGCAGGTGTACGACCAGGGGCTCGGAGACGGCGCCGCCGCGTCCGAACTCTACCGCCAGGCGCTGGAGCTGACACCGGGCGACGCGAGCCTCGTGGACCGGTTGGTGGTCCTCTACGAGCAGGCCGGCAACCTGCCGGAGTTGGTGGAGATGCTGGAGGCCCAGGCCGTCCAGGCCCAGACCGCGGGAGAGCACGGACGCGCGTCCTCGCTGCGGCAGCGGATGGGTGACCTGTACGCAGGCCCCCTGGAGCAGCCCGGCAAGGCGATGACGATGTACCGGCAGGTGATCGAGGGAGAGCCGACCTACGTCCCGGCGCGCGTGGCCCTGGCGGGCCTGTACATGCGCGACGCGACGTCGGCGCAGCTCGCCATCGAGGAGCACCGGCAGATCCTCCGGCTGGAGCCCACGCGGGTGGAGAGCCTGCACGCGCTCTTCCGGCTGTGGGAGGGCCTCAAGCAGTCCGACAAGGCCTTCTGCGTGGCGTCGGTGCTGCACTTCCTCCGCTCGGCCACGGACGAGGAGGTGGCCTTCTACACGGAGGCGCGCTCCCGGCTGCCGCAAGAGACGCAGGAGCGGCTGAGCCTGGCGGACGTGGACGCGGGGGTGATGCACCCCGCGGCGCGCGGGCCGCTGCTGGAGGTGATGCGCGCCATCGGAGACCAGCTCACCAAGCTGCACCCGCCACAGTTCGAGCTGCTGGGGGTGGACCGGAAGAGCGATCGGCTCAAGCCGGACCACGCGGTCTTCAAGGCCATCCGCTCCGTGGCGCAGGTGTTCGGCGTGGAGGAGTTCGAGGTGTACCAGGCCCGCCGCGGGCTGATCTCCCTGGAGACGACGGAGCCGCTGGCGGTGTGCGTGGGGCAGGACGTGGTGCGCAAGTTCAACGTCCGCGAGCAGAAGTTCCTCATCGCCCGAGCGGTGCTGGGGCTGCTGAACAAGACGGCGGTGCTCTCCAAGCTGTCTCGGGGTGAGACGACGGACCTGTTCGGCAACTCGGTGCGCATCTTCGCACCGCAGTTCACCGCGCTGGGGCGAGCCAACGAGGACATGGTGCGCAACTACCGCCGGGCGTACTCGCGCAAGGCGCTCAAGGCCCTGGAGCCGGCCGCGCTGACGCTGGGCCCGCAGGAGAAGGTGGAGCTCAACGGCACGGTGGAGGCCTTCAGCTACTCGGCGGACCGAGCGGGCCTGCTGGTGTGTGGCGACGTGGCCGCGGGCCTCCAGCTCCTGCTGCGAGAGGACCCCAACTTCACCGCGAGCACGCGGGTGGAAAGCGCCGAGCCAATGCTCCAGGCCCTGCGCGAGCGCACGGACCTGCAGCAGCTCCTCTCCTACGCGCTCTCCGAGGACTACCTGCGCCTGCGGCAGCGGCTCGGGCTGTCGCTGTAGTGCTTCTGCCGCCCGAGGTGCCGGGCAGTGAGTCCGGCACCTCGTCCCGGCTCCGTCTCAGATGAGGCCCTGCCGCTTGCGGTAGCGGATGTCCGCGCGCTCCGCGTCCTCGGCCGGCAGGCCGATCCTACTCGCCAGGGTCAGCGCATCCCGGTGCGCCGACTCGTCCCGCTCCCCGTCCGCGTAGGCCGCGTCCAGAGCCTGCTCGAACAGGAAGAGCTGGGCGGCGCGCTGGAGGGCTTCGGTGCGATCCTGCGCCAGGCCCAGACCCCGGGCATAGCGCTCCAGCCGCCGCGCCTCCTGCGGCGCCAGCGACTCGTCCGTCAGCGCCAGCGCCCAGGCCATCATCAACATCGTCTCTCGCACCGGCCCGCTGCTGCACTCGGACAGCTCCACCTCCGACAGCGGCGGACGCTTCGCCAGCACCTCCACGCTGCCCAGCTCCGCCGGGAGGAAGCTGGCCAGAAGCGCCTCCTCCTCCGGCTCCACCTGCCCGTCCGCGCGCGCCACCTCCACCAGCATGCGCGCCATCACCCCGGTGTCATAGCGCTGCACCACGGGGGCCTTCGAGAGCTGGGCCGCGAACTCCGAGAGCTGCGCCCCCGCCGCGCTGGCGGAGATGTAGCGCCGGTTCTTCCCGTCCCACACGAAGCGCGAGGCCACGGCCTGGAAGGCCTCCACCACCGCCGCGCGCTTCTCCTCCTCACCGAACTCGGGCGCCTGCTGCCGGGACGAATGCTCCATGTTGCCGAGCATCGAGCTGGCCACATCTCCCGCCGCTCGCCCCAGGAAGCCATACCCCAACGCACCATGGATGGCCCGGTACACGGCCTGGCGCAGGCTGTAGAAGGCGCTACGCTTCACCGAGTCCGCCGCCACGTCCGACAGCCCCCTCTCCCGCTTCAGGGTTCCCTGGGACTCGACGACCTCTCCGCTCACCGGACAGTGGAAGGCGCAGCGCAGGATGCTCCCCTCCTGGTTGGCGCTCCGCAGGTTCGGCTGGATGGACTCGTAGGTGGGTGCCGCCATGTCGTTCCCTCGATGGATTGTTGGAGCACCTACCTTACTGCGTCCCGCGCATCGACTCCTATACAGCCGACCTGACGAGCTCAGGCCGAGAACAGGAAGCCGGGAGACTCCGACACCCGCTTCACGCGGAGGACGTGGCGCTCCTCCAGGGCCACCCAGTCCATCTCCAGCGGCCGGGCGATGTAGAGGATGCCGGGATCGTCGTCGCTGGAGAGCACGAACTTGCCGGCGTCGTCCTTGAGCGTGCATCCCACGTCGACGAAGAGGTACCGCTGGATCTCATCGGGATCCGTGGTGCCCCAGTTGAATCGGGTGAGCTGATCCACTGTGAGTTCATGGGCCTCGGCGATGCTCTCCAGCGTGTCACCATCGGCGACCTTGTACTCGGAGATCCGCGCCAGGAAGCCTCCCTCGACGGGCGCCTTGCTCTGGCGACCGGACTTCGAGCCCTGGGACTTCGACGAGAGGACGCCGGACTTCACGAACACCAGCGTCTCGGCCAGGGTGGCTCCATCGAGGACCGAGCTCACCTTGACGCGACCCTGGGGGACGTTGGAGAGCTCGATGCGACCGGAAGAGTCGGTGGTGACCTGCTGCTCGGAGCCATCGGGGAGTACGACACACAGCTTGATGTCGGCTATCGGGTCGTCGCTGCTGTCGCTGACGACCTGGAGCATCAACCGCTTCGACTCCTCCTCCTCGACGGGAGGGGGAGGCGGCACCACCTCCAGCTTGGGGAACAGCATCCCCACCGGCACCTCCGGAGGAGGCACCCGAACCAGCCGGAGCTGGCCCATCGCGAGCAATGCGGCGACCTCTCGCAGAACGCGGTCCGTGGTGACCGGCTCGTACGAGCGGACGACGGCGTGGCCATAGACCACGTCGCGCAACGTCTGCAGGTTGAAGGAGTCCCGCGCGAAGTCACGTAGCCGCTGTTCGACCTGCCACCCGCCCCCGAGCACCTCGGGCTCGTGCCCCTCGGGCAGCGGCTCGTGGAACTCGATCAGTACATACTCATTGAAACCATCCGACAGGCGGCGACGAAGGCTCATGCGCTGTACCCGGAAGGATTCCGGGCCCCCCTGCGCGCATAGTGCCATCGGTCAAGGCAGGAGAGAAGCCCGACGCGGAGTTCCGCATTGCCCTACTCCGCTCGAACCACCGCCCCCTCGGGCAATCCCTTGCGGATCCGCGCCACCGCATCCTCCACCGGACCCTGATCCACGCACTCCACCGTCACCTTCACCATGTAGTCCAGGCTCCGGTCGAACATCGGGTACGAGCCGACCGCCACGTGCGGCATGTCCATCGCCACCTTGTCCAGCACCGCCGCGATCGCACTCTCCCCCAGCCCCAGGTACAGCACCCGCAGGTACACCGGCGTCCCGCTCAGCCTCGTCAGCACCGCCTCCAACTGGGCCCGGAAGAGCTGCGGTACCCCCGGCAGCATGTACACGTCGTCCACCGCCAGCACCGGGAACCACGTCCCCGGCTGCGCGATCAGCTCCGCCCCCTCCGGCGCGTCCGCCAGCCGCAGCGCCTCCGCCGTCAGCGCGTCCTTCGCCCTCGAGGTGATCAGCTCCACCATCTCCGGCAGCCGCACCACCCGCCTCCCCAGCGCCAACGCCACCGCCCTCACCGTCACGTCATCGTGCGTCGGGCCGATTCCCCCACTCGTGAAGACGTACTTCGCCCTCAGCCGGGCCCTCGCCACCGACTCCACGATGACATCCACCTCGTCGGGGACCAGCTCCACCGAGCGCAAGGGAATCCCCACCTCGCGCAACCGGCGAATCAGGTGCGGACCATTCTCGTCCACCACCTTCGCCGTGAGGATCTCGTTTCCAATGATGACCGCTGCTGCGCCCGTGGGCTCCATGACCCACGGACTCTACCTCACCGCGACGCCCGGCCAGCCCTCTTCCGTCCCAACAACCTCCGTACCTCCTCCAGGGCCTCTGCCGTCACCGCCTCCACGCTCTGGCTCCCGTCCAGGCGCACCACCCGCTCCCCCTTTCCCCTCCTCCTCAGCGCCGCCTCGTACTGGCGCGCGATCCGCCTCTGGGCCTCGTCCGCCTCGAAGAGTTCTTCTGGCCCTCCTCGCGCCGCCCGCCTCCTCGCCGCCACCTCCGGCGCCACCCCCACGAACAGCGTCAGATCCGCCGGCATCGCGTGTCTGTTGATCTCCTCCACCCACGCCATCGGCAGCGAGGCCCCCTGGTAGGCCAGCGACGACAGCACGTACCTGTCGCACAGCACCACCTGCCCCTCCTCCAGAGCTGGCAGCACCCTCGCCTTCAGGTGATCCGTCCGATCCGCCGCGAACAGCAGCGCCAGCGTCTCCGGCGCCAGCGGCCCCGCTCCCCGCGGCAGCACCAGCCTCCCCGTCAGCGCCTGGCGGATCATCACCCCCACCGGCCCGTCAGAGGGCTCCCGCGTCGTCAGCACCGCGTGGCCTTCCGCCCGCAACACCGCCGCCAGCCGCTCCACCTGGGTCGTCGTGCCCGCACCGTCCAGCCCCTCCAGGACGATGAAGCGCCCGCGCCTCGCGGTCCTCTTCACCGCGCTCACTGGGGCAACAGCGCCGAGGGATCGTCCAGACGCAGCCGGCGGCGTAGCTCCAGCATCGTCTCGTAACGCACCAGCTCGTCCGCCAGCACCGTCCGCCCCTTCCGGTAGCGCGTCAGGCCGTAGGCGAAGAGCCCCAGCGTCACCACCACCCCCAGCATCGCCAGGTACGGCAGCTTCGCCGAGTCCCAGATGAGCTTGCCCGTCGCGCAACCGAATATCAGCGCGGCCATCGACGCCACGCCCGACTGGGCGAAGAGGTACGTACTCTGACGCGTCGACAGCGCCGTCTGGAGGCGCTCGAGCTGCTCGTGGAGATCCTGCGTATCAGCGTTCACGGGGCCGGCTCCCTATCACAGATCCGCCAGCGCTTCTCGTACCGCGTCGAGTTCCGCCGGCAAGTCCCTCGGCGGATTCGCCCTGGCGCTCTCCACGTCCGCCAGCGTCCCCCGGTGGTATCCCACCTTGAAATCCGGGAACTTCAGCCCGTGCGCCGTGGACACCACCGCCACCCGCGCCCCTCTCCCGATCACCCCCTGGGCCACCAGCTTCTCCAGCGCCGCCAGCGCCACCCCCGTGTGCGGACAGGCGAACGTCCCCTCCCGATCCGCCCTCGCCGCCGCGTTCGCCAGCTCCGACTCCGTCGCCTCCTCCACCACCCCGTCGAATGCCCTCAGAATCCTCACCGCCCGCCGGTACGACACCGGGTTCCCGATCTGGATCGCCGACGCCAGCGTCTTCTCCGCCTTCACCGGCACCAGCTCCTGGAACCCTCCGCGGAAGGCCCTCGCCAGCGGGTTCGCCCGCTGCGCCTGCGCCACCGCGATCCGCGGCCTGCGCGAGATGAGCCCCAGCGCGTACATCAGCTCGAAGCCCTTCCCCAGCGCGCTCGCGTTGCCCAGGTTGCCCCCCGGAATCACCACCCAGTCCGGCGGCTCCCACCCCAGATCCTGACACAGCTCGATCGCCACCACCTTCTGGCCCTCGAGCCGCAGCGAGTTCATCGAGTTCGCCAGGTACAGCCCCGCATCCTGCGTCACCTGCTGCACCAGCTTCATGCAGCCGTCGAAGTCCGTGTCCAGCGACAGCACCCGCGCCCCGTTCGACACCGGCTGCACCAGTTGCGACAGCGAGACCTTGTCCCTCGGCAGGAAGACCACCGACGGAATCCCCGCCGCCGCGCAGTACGCCGCCAGCGCCGCCGAGGTGTCCCCCGTCGACGCGCACGCCACCGCCCGGATCGGCACGCCCCTCGCCCTCATGTGCTTCACCGCCGACACCAGGACCGTCATCCCCCAGTCCTTGAAGCTCCCCGTCGGAGAGATCCCGCACTCCTTCAGATCCAGGCTCCCGAGCCCCAGCTCCGCCGCCATCCTCGGGAGCCCCTTCAGCGGCACCCGCCCCTCTCCCAGGGAAACCACGTCCTCCGCCGGAAGCTGCGGGTACACCCACTCATGCTTGCCCCACACTCCCGAGGCGTAGGGCAGCCGCGAACTCCCGAAGCGCTGCTCGAAGCGCCGCTTCCACTCCGCCGCCGGCACCGTCCGCAGCGCCTCCACGTCATGCGCCACCTCCAGCAGCCCCTGGCAGCTCGGACAGCGGTACACCACCTCCAGCAACGAGGCCCGGAAGCCACATCCCTCGCTGCACACATACTCGGCGTGAAAATCAGCCATGGCTCACTCCGCCGCCGGAATGTGGGCGCCACAGTCCGAACACGCCCGACCCGCTCGCGCGTGCCCGTGGCACTTCGGGCACTGCACCCACGCCCCCGCCTCCGGCAGCTCGCCCGGCGCCTTCGCTTCCGGGCTCTCCATCCGCAGCTTCGGCAGCCTCATGCCGCAGCGATCACAGATGGCTCCGCTCGCCTGCACGTTCCGACAGTAGCGACAGAGGACCGCCGTCGGCGCCGCCGTCTTCGCCCCCACCTGCATCGCCCTCCCCGTGTCCAGCTCCTGAATCCGCTGCACCGCAACCTCCGGCGAGGACTGCTGCCGCGTCACCTCCAGATCCGGTATCGCCGCGGTGGCCACTGGCGCGCGGCCTCCCGCGAGCTGCGTCTGCTCGAGCTCGGGGAGCGTCGTCACGGCCACCGCCGGCGTCCCCGCCTCGGTGAACCTCTTGCCGCACACCTCACACTCCACACCCTGAGCCTGCTGGTGCTCGCATACGGGGCAGATGATCATTCCCCGAGGTTAACGGTCTCTCCCCTCCCCGGGCAATGAGCCGATACACTCGAAGCCTCGTCTCCACCCCGCGCGGATCCAACCGAGGGGCGTGGCCCCCTCACCCCGTCCCTCTCCCGGAGGGCGAGGGGATGCTGGCCCTCTTGGGGAACCTTCGTCCGTCCTGCCTTGCGCGAGCCTCCAGATGCGGCATGTTTCGGTATTCGAAAGGGCCTTTTCATGGACGCCGCCGCTGACGACCTCCTCCGCCTCGCCTTCGATCACGCCCCCGCCATCGAAGCCAATGAAGCCATTGCCCGCGTCCGCACCCAGCAGGGCGATGAGTTCACCAACGCCACCAGCTACGAGCTCGTCCTCCCCGCCGAGGGCGTCCGCCCCTTCCTCCTCGACAATACGCTCCCCCGGCTCGTCAACTACCTGGAGTCTCGAGGGGCGAAGCTGCCTCGGTGCGGCGGCGTGTTCCTCTCCATCTTCGCCGGGGACACCCTCCACTTCCTCCACGCCCGGGACGTGGTGGAGCTGCTCTCACAGTGGAGCGGCCTGTCCATGGCCGAACTCAAGGAGCGCTACGGGCCCCAGTGAGCCTCACCCACGCCCCTCAGGTTCCATCGCTCGAGCCCGTCAGGCCCGCCAGCGCCCCCAGGCCGCGCTGGAACTCCTCGAGAGAGATCTTCCCCTCGGAGAACTGCTCGCTGAGGCTCAGCAACGGCCGGGCCTCGGCCACCGCCATCCACGCCCGGTGCGCTTCCCCCTCGGCCTCGAGGTTTCCCTCGACCGGCGGTGACTGGCGCGCCAGCTCCTCCAGACGGGCCTCGGCCTTCCGGGCCAGCGCCTCCAACCGCACGAGCGCCGGGGCCTCCAGCTCCGCCGGCTTCAGGTCGATCACACAGAAGGAGCCCACGGTGCGCCCCATCACCCTCAGCGGGAAGCCCACGTAGGCCCGGATGCCATAGCGCTGGATCAGATCCTCGGGCAGGCCGGGCTCGCGGGCGGCATCCTCGATCCGCAGGTGCTGCTCGCCCGCCACCACGAACTGGCAGAAGGACGTGCAACGATCCGTCGCCATCGCCGCGCACAGATCCGGCGGCAGCCCCACCTGCGCCCGGAAGAACTGCAACCTGTGGGTCACCAGGCTCACCAGCGCGATGGGGAAGTCGCTCGCCTCCGAGGCCGCCGACACCAGCGCCTGCAGCTCCGGATCCGGCGTGTAGTCCAGCAACGGGGACTCGAAGGCCGACAGGCGCCACTCATCGTCCAGCACCGAGAGATCCTTGGGAAGCCGCTCACTCATGACTGTTCACCCTCTCGACGCATCGCCGGAGAGAACGCGCCCGCATAGAAGTTGAAGGAGAGCCGCTGGTGGCGGAGGAAGAGAGGGAAGACCGACTTCTCCTCCACGTCCATCATCGAGCGCAAGGAGTCGGACACCGTGCGGAAGCGCATCCGCAGGTGCGTCGGATCCGGAGGGATGCTCCCCAGGAAGGACTTCACCGCGTTGGACATCACCATCAGGTTGGTCCGGAAGATGCTCAGCAGAGAGAGCGTGGTCGTGTCGTTCGACTCCCGGCAGACCCCGAGCACCGCCTCGTAGACCTGCTCCTTCGCCTCCTGGTGGAGCTCGAAGGCACCTCGGAGCTGCCGCAGCAACGCCGGTAGCTCCAGCGAACTCGCACCGTCACAGGCGCGCAGCAACATGCGCAGGCTCCTGTGATCCTTCCTCAACGTTTCCACTCGTTCGAGCATGTCGACCCTATGGAACTTCGATGCACCTACCCGACTCGAGCGAGGGCGAGCCGCCCCTCCCACCGCTCCTCGAGCGCCTTCACCAACCCCTGGTGCTCGGGCGCCTCGAGCTTCGCATCCATCGCGAGGATCCGCCGAGCCTCCCGCTGCGCCACCGAGAGCAGATCTCCATCCCGAGCCAGGTTCGCCACCGCCAGCTCCGGAAGACCGCTCTGGCGCGTCCCCAGGAACTCGCCGGGGCCGCGAATATCCAGGTCCTTCTCGGCGATGACGAAGCCGTCACTGCTCTGCTCCATCACCGCCAGCCGCGCCGAGGACTCCATCGAGCGCGCCAGGCCCGCCACCAGGAAGCAGTAGCTCTCCGCCGCTCCGCGCCCCACCCGGCCCCGGAGCTGGTGGAGCTGCGACAGGCCGAAGCGCTCCGCCGCCTCGATCACCATCACCGAGGCGTTCGGCACGTCCACTCCCACCTCCACCACCGTCGTACACACGAGCACCTGGAGCTCCCCGGCCCGGAACGCGTCCATCACCGCGTCCTTCTCCTCGGCCTTCATCCTCCCGTGCAGCAGCCCCACCTCCACCCCCGGGAACACCTGCCGCAGCTTCTCCGCCCCCCGCGTCGCGTCCTCCAGGTCCAGCTTCTCCGACTCCTCCACCAGCGGATACACCACGTACGCCTGGTGCCCCTTCTCCAGCTCGCTCGCCACCGCCTCGTACACCCGCGCCCGCTGCTTGTCGTTGAACACCCGCGTCTTCACCGGCGTCCGCCCCGGCGGCAGCTCGTCGATGACCGACACGTCCAGGTCCCCGTACAGCGTCATCGCCAGCGTCCGCGGAATCGGCGTCGCCGTCATCACCAGCACGTCCGGATGCACGCCCTTGCTCATCAGCGTGTGCCGCTGCAGCACCCCGAACCGGTGCTGCTCGTCGATCACCACGAACCCCAGCTTCTCGAAGCCCACGTCCTCCTGGATCAGCGCGTGCGTCCCCACCGCCAGGTGGATTTCTCCGCGAGCCACCGCCTCGCGCACTTCGCGCTTCTTCTTCGCCGTCCCCGACGCGCTCAGCAACCCCACCTTGAAGCCCAGCGGCTCCAGCAGCTTGCGGAAGTTCTTCTCGTGCTGCTCCGCGAGGATCTCCGTCGGCGCCATCACCGCCACCTGGTAGCCGTCCTGCAACGCCACCAGCGAGGCCACCACCGCCACCGCCGTCTTCCCCGAGCCCACGTCCCCCTGCACCAGCCGGTTCATCGGCTCGTCCCGCCCCATGTCCCGGGCAATCTCCTCCACCACCTTCGCCTGCGCCCCCGTGAGCTGGAAGGGCAGCGCGCCCCGCGCCTTCTCCAGCCGCTCCTCCGAGACGTCGAAGGCGAGCCCCTTCTCCGTCTTCACCCCCTGCCTCTTCAGCCCCACCCCGAGCTGCAGGAAGAACAGCTCGTCGAACGCCAGCCTCCGGTGCGCCGGGCTCAGGTGCCGATCCAACAGCTCCGGATCCGC
>QKJM01000952.1 GCA_003249315.1 Archangium sp. | reverse complement strand
GGCCAGCTCATGCTTCGGCCGGGGGATACGGTGATCGTCCCGTGAGGTGAGGGGGACATGTGTGGGGGCGAGAGGGAGGCCGCGGTGAGAGGCGGATGGATGGGCTGGGTGGTGTTGGCGGGGCTGTGTACCGCGCCGGCCTCGCTCGCGGCCACGGTGGAGCCGCGGGCGCGATTGACGCTGGAGGAGCGCTATGACGACGACTTCCGTCTGAACCTGGGAGGCACCGGCGGTCAGCTCATGACGAAGCTGACGCCGCGCTTCGGGCTGGAGGTGAAGGAGCCAGCACTCTCCGCCAGCGGCTTCTACGCGGCGGCCCTGCTGGTGCGACATGGCTCGGGGACGGTGACGTTGGATCACCGCGGCGGGTTGTTGGTGGAGAAGGAGCTGTCGCGCCGCCTGCGCGTGGTGCTGTCCGGGAGCCTCTTCCGGGTGGATGATCCCTCGTCGCTGCCGCGCGAGAGCGTGGCGCGCTCGGCGCAGCCCTTGCTGTATGGCGAGGCGCGGGCGTACGCCGTGGGCCGGCTGACGAGGCGGCTGGACGTGGCGGTCGGCTATTCATTGGAGGGGGCGCGGGTGCTGGAGGGGGATGCGGCCGCGGGCCTCTTGCACACGCCCTACGTGGAGGCCTGGCTGCGCGCCTCGCGACGGCTGACGCTGGGAACCGGGTACCGCTACCAGGCCTTTCTCTTCGGAGGAGACTCCGCCCAGGCGCACGGCGTCTTCGCGGGACTGGGCTACCAACTGACGCGTCGGCTTCACGTCAACGCCCGGGGGGGACCGGTGGCCTACGCCGCGAGCGGTGAGAGACAGGGAGGGCTTCCCTGGTTCCGGCTGGAGCTGCGGCATGAGGGCGTGTACGTCGACGTGGTCGCCACCGCGGGGCACGACCTGGTGGGGGCCAGCGGCTTCAGCGGCGCGGTTTGGGCGGACCACGCGAGGGTGATGGTGGAGCGGCGCTTCCGCTCGCGCCTGTCGGCCTACGCGGCTGGCAGCTTCTTCCGGAACGGGCGCGCGCCCGGCGAGGGGGCCTTCACCCCGCGAGGGGGCGCGGGCGGGGCCCAGGGTTACGCGTTGGGGGCGGGGCTCGAGTTCGAGGTGAACTCGTCCCTGTCGTTGCACGGGGGGTTGGAGCGCATCTCCCAGATGGGTGTGGACGAGGCCGAGGAGAGAGTGGACCTGACGCGCAACGTCGCGGCGGTCCGCCTGCGTCTCACGGCCTGGTAGGCGTACGAGCGGGTGGTGGGGGAGGACGGACATGGAGCGTGGGATGACGGCGGACCAGGTGCTCCGAGCCTTGTGGCGCTGGAAGCTGCTGGTCGGCGCCATCGTGTTGGGCGCCTTCGTGGTGGGTGCCGCCCTCGTGCTGGGCCAGTCGAACGTATACGAGGCGACGTCGGTGGTGCGCGTGCAGCCCCAGCGCCCCGGAGAGGACATGGTGGCGCGGACCGTGAGCGAGCTGGTGGAGCAGCGGCTCCTCACCGTTCGCCAGGAGCTGATGGCTCGTCCCGTCCTCCAGCAGACCATCGAGGAGCTGAACCTCTACCCGGAGCTCGTCTCCGAGCGGGGCCTCGAGGCCGCCGTGGCCCGCATGCGCAGGGATCTGACCGTGCGCGTGGAGGGCGAGAGCGCCTTCGAGCTGACGTTCGCCCACCATGAGCCTCGAGTGGCGGCGAGGGTGGCCAACCGGCTGCCGGAGCTCTTCGCCCAGCGGGCCTTGGAGATGCGCGAGGAGCAGGCCGCGCGCGTCACCCGGATCTTCGAGGACGAGCTGGCGGAGCTCTCGCGGAACGTCACCGCGTTGGAGGCGCGGATCGCCCGGTTCAAGGTGGACCACATGGGCGAGCTGCCCGAGCAGCTCGAGATGAACATGCGTGGGCTGGAGCGCGTGGGGGCGCTGATGCAGACGAAGTCCGAGGAGCTGCGCGTCGCCGAGGCCCGGCGCTTGGAGCTGGCGCGTTCGCGCAACTCCGCGGACAGCGAGGCGGGACGGCTGGAGGCCGCCGAGCATGGGCTCGCCCAGGAGCTGGTGGCCGCGCGCTCCACCTGGACGGAGGACCATCCCGAGGTGAAGCGGTTGAGGCAGGAGCTGCTCTTCATGCGTCAGCGCCGCAAGGAGGCCGAGTCCCTTCAGTGGGTGGAGCGCCAGGAGCGCGCCCGCGTGGCCAGCCTCATTTCCTCCATCGAGCAGGAGATCGCGACGCTGCGGAAACAGTCCGAGGCCTACCAGAAGCGTCTGGAGAGCACTCCTCGCCAGGCCCATGCGCTGGGCGTGCTTCAGCGCGACTACGAGGTGGCCCGCACCAAGTACCAGAGCGTGGTGTCCCGCCGGGTGGAGGCCCAGCTCGCCCAGGAGCTGGAGCTGAAGAACGCGGAGGATCTCTTCCACGTCGTCTCCCCGGCGGGAGTTCCGGTGCTCCCGGCCCGGCCGGACAAGGTGACCGGGCTGCTCATCGCCTTCCTGGTGTCTCTCGGCCTGGGCGTGCTCTCCGCCACCCTGCTGGAGATGCGCGACGACAGCTTCCGGGATGGAGATCAACTGAAGGCGCGTCTCCCGCTGCCGGTGCTGGCGGTGGTCCCCAACATGCAGGGAAAGACGGAGAAGCGGGTGTTGATGCCCGCGATGGGTGGACGCGATGGAAGGGGCTCGCCGAGCTGAGGAAGCGTCCGGTGCGTGACGCGGAAGCCGGGAGGAGTGGGATGGAGCGGACGATGGAGCGGGCGGGTAATTTCCTTCCTCGGGTGGATGAAGCCGCGGGAACGCCGAACGCGGTGGACCCACGGCTGGTGTCGTTGACGGCTCCGGCCTCGGTCGCGGCCGAGCAGTACCGCACCCTCTACTACCGGCTGGAGCGGATGAGGGAGCTTCGTCCGCTGAAGGTGGTGGGGGTGACGTCGGCTCTTCCCGGTGAGGGCAAGACGGTGTCGACGGCGAACCTGGCGTTGACGGCGGCCCGGGCCAACGTGGAGCGGCGCATCCTGTTGATCGACGCGGATCTGCGCCGGGGGCAGGTGGCCGCGATGCTGGGCACGCGGAGCCGACCGGGCCTGGCCGAGCTGCTGTCCGGGGACTGCTCGGTGGCCCAGGGGGTGCGCTGCTTCCGCTCCTCGTGCCTGAAGGTGATCACCGCGGGCCGCGCTCCGGAGGAGCCTACCCAGGTGCTGGCCAGCGCGCGGATGAGGCAGCTCTTCCAGTGGATGAGGGGGCACTTCGACGAGGTGTACATGGATCTGCCACCCGCGCTGCCCTTCGCGGACTCGGCCATCCTCGGCCACCAGTCGGACGGGCTCCTCCTGGTGGTGCGAGCCAACGCCACCCCGGCCCAGGCCGTCCACCAGGCGGTGGAACAGCTCGGCGGCGCTCCCATCCTGGGCTGTGTGCTCAACAGGGCGGAGGTGGGTTCCAATCCCTATCTGAAGGACTACACCCGGAAGTAGGGAGGAGGGAGCGGATGCAGGTGTACGGGCCATGGGGAGGGGGGCTCGGCGAGGTGTGAGGTGGAGGTCGGCGGGGATTGGAGGAACGCACGTGCTTCGGGTCTTTCATCACTACTTCTCATCCAGGAAGCTGACGCTCTTCCTCGTGGAGGGAGCGACCCTCGCCCTGGCCTGCATCCTGGGCGCCGCGGCCTTCTCGGCGCTGATGCCCGTGGAGGCGCATCCGTCGCTGGTGGAGTCGCTGCCCGCGCTGCTGCTGTTGGGAGCGACCTTCGTGCCCACCTTCCAGTTCTCGCTCTACCTGATGGATCTCTACGATCTGAGGGTGGCGGCGCAGGACCGGGGAAGGGGGAGCCGCCTCCTCCGGGCCGCTGGGGTGACGACGGCGCTGGTGGGGCTGGTGATGCTGGTGCTGCCGCGGTTGTTGTC
>QKJM01000993.1 GCA_003249315.1 Archangium sp. | reverse complement strand
GCATCGAGCCATATCTGCTCGGCCGTCCGGGCGTAGTTGAGCGCCGCCTGCAGGAGAGCGAAGTTGCGCTCCAGGTAGTGCCAGCCGTGCTCGAGGGAGACCGTCATCCCCTCCTGCTGGCCGCTGAGGTTCGTCTTGGGGGCCAGGTCGAGCCCGGTGGCGGCGTTGAAGGCCGGGAACTGGCCCTTCCAGATTCCGAAGGGCAGCTTCCAGTGGTGCCATTGCGGGTCCGACGAGGAGTCGCGCGTGTCCACCCAGGAGCCGTCCTGCACATGCACCACGTCCGAGGAGGGCGGCAGGTACGCGGCCAGGTACTCGCTGATGCCCATGCACTTCACGCCAAAGGAGCAGGTGACGCTGCGCCCGTTGTACCAGGTGGTCTCCGAGCCGGCGCGTCCGCCCGAGTTGTCCCCATCATGGGCGATGACGAAGAACTGCTTCTGCGGGACGAGCCCCTCGAAGCCCTGGAGGCCCACCACGTCCACGGTGGCCTCGCCCTCCCAGCCCTCGAGCCAGGAGCCGTTCTGGTTGACGGGGACGCCGACGATGCGGGACTCGGCGCCCGTGCCCGGGTCCACGTACCGCACCCAGTGCGGCGTGGAGGCGAAGGGGTACTTGTTGCGGATGACCTGCTGCTCGTGCGCCATCGACAGGCTCACCCAGCTCCCCACGTTGCTGGTGTTCTGCAGGTCCGCGCGGTTGGGCGGCGACACCAGCGTGTCCGCCCCCGGGTCATTCAGGAAGGGATAGTCCAGCAGGGTGCGTGAGAAGTGGTTGTCGCCGATGACGGACCACTGCACCCCCAGCTTCACCAGCGTGGGGATGAGCCGCTCGGAGAAGCCCAGCTCGGTGGGGAAGAAGCCCTTCGAGGAGCGGAAGCCGCTCCCCAGGAAGTAGGGCTGCGCCAGGGTGACGTTCTGGTAGATGAGATCCTTCAGGAAGTAGTCCGACCCCACCAGCGGCCCCATGGAGTGGTGGCCCGTGAAGTGGATGAGGTCCAACGTCCTGTGGCCCTGGGGCGTCGACAGAGCGGTGTACCGATCCCTCCACGGCGAGCCCCAGGCCGTATTGTCATAGCCAGCCACGTTGCGAAGCTGCGTCAGGTCATTGACGTTGTTGACCACCGCGCCGGACATGGTGACGTGAACCTGCCCCTCGGGGGCATTCGTGTTCATGTCCGAGGCCACGGCCGGCGGCCAGTACAGGTAGGCCCCCGTCTTCGCGTGGTGCGAGTAATAGGTGACCAGGTCGTCATGCGGCATCGGCGCGCCCGACGGCAGGTAGTAGGTGTAGCCCTCGGGCGGCGAGCTCTTCAGATTGATGACCTGCCCGTCATACATGTACCGGACGGGCGCCCCCACCGGCGTCGAGGCGTACTTCGTCACGTCGTAGTACGGCCAGAAGTTGGGCATGTGGTTGTGGTACACATGCGCTGCGGCAATCTCTCCCCGCGTCGGCGCCGCGTACAGCAACGCCAACAGCAGCGGGAGCAGGAGCTTGGATGGGTGCATGACTTTCCTTGCGGGAAGGGGTAGGCGCGCGAAATGCGCGGTTCCCGGCAAGGTCGTTTTCGCCCATTTTCTGGGAAAGTTGTCTCTCGCCTACTCCAGCAGCCGAGACCAATCCTGTTCACCGTCGAACACCCGGGCACCCAGACGCTCGGCGGCTTCGCGGTAGCGCCGCGCCGCCGGTCCCCCTGCCCAGACCGGTATCCCCCGCGGAACGCCCTCCAGGACACGCGAGAGCGACGACGTGAACGACTCGAGCCCGTTGTCCATTACCGCCGACAACCCCACCAGGTGCGCCTTCAGCGCGCTGGCCATCCGCCCCACGTCCTCTGGAGGCACCCGCTGGCCCAGCAGCGTCACCGAGAAGTCCGAGTGCCGCAGGCGCAGCGCCGTGCCCAGCAGGCCCAGCTCATGCTGCTCATCCGGGAAGCACGCCAACACCGCGTGCCGCGAGCCCCGGTCCGGCGCCGCATGCAACAGGTTGATGATGCGCGCGCGCACCACCTGCGTCACCAGGTGCTCCTGCCCCACCGTGAAGGTGCCCGCGTGCCAGCGCTCCCCCACCTCCCGCTGCAGGGGTGCCAGCACCTCCTCGAAGGCCTTGAGCGGTGAGAGCGTCGCGAGCACCTCGTCCAGCACCTCCGCCACCCGACGCTGATCCAACGCCTGCGCCGCCCTCAGCACCTCTTCTCGCCAGGCCCCCAGACTCGTGAGACTCGGCGACGGAGAGGCGGACGCCCCCTCCAGCTCCACGAGCAGTTGCGGCAGCATCGTCGCCGCCTCGCTGATGGACACCCCCTGCTCGGTGAGCTGCTTGAGACGCTTGAGCAGCGCCACGTCCCGCTCCGTGTACACCCGGTAGCCGGAGGGCGTGCGCCGCGGCGTCAGCACTCCGTAGCGACGCTCCCAGGCTCGGATGAGCTCGGTCCGGACACCCGAGAGCTGGGCGGCGACATGGATTCGATAGGTATGCTCGGCCATGGCTGGAGAAACTCGGGCTCGGTTCCGTACGCGGGCTGTCAGCTCCGCCCCCGCGCCTCCCGACGTCGCAGCCTCAGGAGCGCCGTGAAGAGCGTCAGCCCCAGCGACACCATCAGGCTCGTCATCAGGAAGAAGAGCACCTCCTCCACCGGCACCATCCCCACGTACACCCCCAGGTGCCGACCCTCGCCGAAGTTCCAGATGCCCACATCGATGGCCAGGTGGTCCGCCACCGACAGGTACGTCCCCACCACCAGCGCCGGCGGAACCACCGCCCGCAGCACCTCGCCCGTGCGCTCCCGATAGTGGTACGCCAGCAGTCCGAGCTGCAGCGCCAGGAAGGGCCCCGCCCACGCCAGCAGGTGGATGAGGTACGCCCAGCGCGTGCTCATGAGCTCCATCACGACGCCACCTCCCGCGCGCCCGCCTCCGGCTCCCGCTCCGTCGCCACGACGGGCCTCCCCTCCCGCGCCTCCAGCACCCGCCGCAGCCGCTCCCCCGCCCACAACCCCACCAGCAAGGTCTGCAACCCGAAGAAGAGGTACTCCTCCAGCGGCAGGTACCCCAGCGTCACGCCCCAGATGCGCTCCGGGTCGAACCCCCACAGCCCCCACTTCACCGCCAGGTTGTCCCAGGGGATGGTCGCCGCGTAGACCACCCCCAGGAGGATTCCCATCGGCGCCAGGCCCCGCCACGACAGCGTCCGCCGGTAGCGCACCACCAGGAAGAGAATCGGCAGCACGACGAACAGCCCCAGGAAGCGTGCGTACGTCATCCCCTGCCTCCACTCAGCTCGCTCATGCCGTCCCCTCCACCCGCGTGCGGAAGTGCGCCATCCAGCGGATGAAGGGCGAGTGGAAGCGGCGGAAGTCCGCCACCTCCCCCATCGCGTCCAGCCCGCCCTCGCGCGCCTCCACCCGGGCGTAGAAGGGCGAGGACTCCAACAGCCTCGGCGCGGACTCCAGCAGCCGGTTGCCCGCCCGCAGCCGCGCCGGCACCCTCAGCCCCCACCCCGTCAGGCTCATGGGCCGCGCCTCCCGCGGCGGCTCCCCCCGCTCGCACCTCGTCCCCCGCGGCCCCGCCACCACCCGCAGCGGCGCCACTTCCTCCGGCAGGTGGTAGTCCACCAGTGTCTCCTCCGGCCCATGCGTGCGCGTCCAGTACCACCCGGGCAGCCGCGCCCCCAGCAGTTCCTCACCGTGGTTGGTGTCGTGGTAGCCCAGCCCCTCCAGCGCCAGGCCCGCAGAGTCCACCTCCAGCCTCGCCCGCGCCCGCGGCGCCAGCGGCCTCCACCAGTGCGGCAGCCCCGGCACGAGCCGCACCTCCTCCCCGCTCGGCGCCAGCGGCTCCAGCACCAGCCGCGCCCTCACCCGCGGCCC
>QKJM01000821.1 GCA_003249315.1 Archangium sp. | reverse complement strand
GTCGTGGCCAGCAGGAACATGGTGGCATACAGCCGGCGCCGACGGCCCAGCACCAGGAACCCCGCCAGCACGGTGAACCACGGCACCGCCTCCGTGTCCGAGCCCGTCACCGCCCCCAACGCCACGAGCGCTCCCACCAGCACCAGCGTCACTCGGGGCAGCCACCGGGGCGCCGTCCTCGCCGCCTCCACGCCCCACGCGAAGAGCAGCGCATGGCCCGGCGGGACGAACAGCGGGATGTTGTACAGCCGGTACTCGTACAGGCCCCACACCAGGCTCAGGAAGCACTCCCCCAGCGTGGCAATCACCACGCACAGCGCCAGCCGGCGCCGCTCCACCCCGTGGCTCCTCCTCAGCACCCACACCAGGGCCAGCCAGCTCAGCACCGACGCCGCCGCCTGCCCCCACTCCGGCCCTCGCGTGTCCAGCAGCAGCCCGAGGACGATCGTCCCCAGGACCAGCCACCCCACGCTCATCCCTTCGTCCCAGTCGAGGGGGACATCATCCCCAGCGCCATATCGGCCTTCGCCGCGTCAGGGTCTTCCGCCAGGTGGGCGAACTGCTCGCGGAACTCCTCCACCGAGAGGTTGGTGACGGAGGCGAGCCGCGCCAGCTCCTCCCCATTGTCGAAGTCCTGCTTCTTGAGCCGCAGCATGTACCCGCGGGCGATCCGGTAGCGGTCCGACTCGATATCCACCATCCGCACCCGCGGCCTCCCGGTGGCCGGGTCCTTCATCTCCTGGAAGGAGATGGCCCGGAAGCGACCGTTGATCATCGCCACCATCGCCTCGGTGCCGCCCTCGATGATGTAGCGGGCCGCGCAATACCCCAGGTCCCTCGTGTACTCCATGTCGAGAGGGATGGGGTCCGCGCACCGCACCTCGTACCCGATGGACTTGTCCACGAGGGTGGCCTTGATTCCCAGGCCCTCGAGCCGCTGCTGCACCGCGTCCCGGAGCACCTGCCCCAGGTTCACCTGCGCCACGTGGAGGTTGCCCATGTGGTCCCTCGGCAGCTCCGTGTAGCGGCCCAGGTCCTCGGGGTCGATGCAGTCGGCCAGGCCCTCGGCCAGCATCGCGATCCCATCCGCGCGCCCATAGGACAGCCGCTTGATGACCGCGCCCGTCAGCGTGTCCACCACCGTGGCGAAGGGCGTCTTCCCTCGGGGGAACTCCTCCGGAATCACCGTGATGGTCGCCCCCGCCGCCTTGCCGATGGCCATCGCCAGGTGCCCCGCCTTGCGCCCCTGCGCCACCACGAAGTACCAGCGCGAGGTCGTCTTCGCGTCCACCATCAGGTTCTTCACCAGCTCCACGCCGATGTGGCGCGCCGTCTGGAACCCGAAGGTGCTCGTGTCGTAGGGCAGGTCGATGTCGTTGTCGATCGTCTTGGGCACGTGAACGACGCGGATGTCCCCCCGCGTCTTCTCGGCGATCATCCCCGCGAGGGCGGCGGTGCCATCCCCTCCAATCGTTATCAGCATCCCCACGTCCAGCGCGTGCAGCGCGTCCACCATCTGCTGGAAGTGCTTGGGAGAGCGGGTGGGGTTGGCCCGGGAGATGCCGATGTAGGAGCCGCCGCGGAAGTGGATGCGGCTGGTGTCCTCGATGGTGAGGGGGAGGACGTGGGAGGTGTCCCCCTCGGAGAGCCACTTGAAGCCGTCCTGGATGCCGAGGACCTCCACTCCGCAGAGGCGGGCGCGGATGGTGGCCGCGCCAATGACGCTGTTGATGCCCGGGGCGGGCCCTCCGGCGGCGACGATGGCGAGCTTCTTCATGGGTCGGTCGACTCGTGGGTTGGGATTCAGGGAGATGGGGCGATCTCGTTGGTCGGCTGCGGCGAGGAGCGGAGCGTGAAGAGCAGGCCCAGGCTGGTGCTCACCAGGATGCCCCAGGCCGCGCTGACGCTCGGGTTGGTGACGCCCCAGCCCAGGTGCGCCAGCGACTCCATCCGGAGGACGGCGTTGAGCGCGAAGTGGATGCCCGCGCCCAGCACTCCGAGCAGGCCCGCGATGCGCGCGTTGCTGAAGTCCGGCCGGAGCACCCCCAGCACGAACGGCGCCGTGGAGGCCGCCACCAGCCCGTAGATGCCCTGCTGCGCGAACAGGCCCAGCAGCTTCGGCGGATTCCACGCCAGCGCCAGCGTCAGGAGCCCCATGCCGACGAGCACGTAACGGCTCCACGCCAGGCCCTTCTTCATGCGCTCCTCGGTGCGCTCGCCCCAGCCCAGCACCAGGTCGTTCACCACGATGGAGGAGACGCTCACCAGGATGCCGTCCAGCGTGGACATGCCCGCGGCCAGCAGCGCCACGAAGAGGAAGCTCACCACCAGCGGGTTGAAGGTCTGCTCCAGGTAGGTGACCACCACCATGTCCTGCCGCTCTATCTGCATCCCGCCCAGCTTCGCGTACACGCCCACGAAGAGCATCAGCAGGAAGATGGCCCAGGTGCCGAGCGTCACGCCCAGGAAGGTGCGGATGTCCTCCTTGCGCTTGATGTAGAGCAGCTTGGTGAGCACGTGCGGCTGCAGCATCAGCGCGAAGGTGATGACGAAGCTGGAGATGAAGACGGCGAAGACGTCGTTGTACAGCTTGCTCGACGGGTTCACCCAGGACGCGTAGTCGGCGGACACGGCGGCCATCCGCTCGAAGAAGTCCGGCCCCAGGTGCTTCACCCCCGAGAAGAAGGCGAGCAGCGCCACGCCCGCCATGATGATGCCCTGCATGGCGTTGGTGTACGCGTGCGCGTAGGTGCCGCCCATGAGCACGTAGCCGAAGACGAAGAGCAGCAGCCCCACCAGCGCCACGTGGTAGTCGAGCGAGAAGAGGCTGGCGAGCACGTTGGCGCTCCCGGAGAGGATGAGCACCAGGAACGTCACGTACAGCAGGGTGATGCCCGCGAAGAGCATGCCCAGGCCCGCGCTCTTGTAGCGCTTGCGCAGCCAGTCCGGCACCGTGAAGGCCTGCACCTGGTTGCCGATGCTGTGGAAGCCGTGCGAGAGCGCCAGCAGCGCCACGCAGCTCCCCGCCCACCCCGCCACCCCGTAGTGGGCGATGGCCGACAGTCCGTCCGTGTACACGAAGCCGGGGTTGATGACGAAGGTGGCCGTGGACGCGATGGAGGACGACATGGTGATGCCCACCAGCACGGGGGACATGTCGCCGCTGCCGATGGCGAAGGACTTGAGGCTCTGCGTCCGCCGCATCCCCAGGATGGAGAGCCAGAACGTCAGCAGCGCATAGGCGGCGCACAGGATGATGGCGAAGACGGTAGGTGTCATGAGTGGCTGCCTGGATCGGAGTCGAGCGGGGGATGCTATCTCCCAGGTGGCTCGGGATGCCACCTCTTCCGGGCGGCGATGCCCCGCTCCACGCACCCTCCCTGCGACTCCCCGTGCGCATTCCGGCGTGCGCACCTCGGGGGCTCCTCGTCCAGAGGGGCGCGGCGGTCCGGTGCGGTGGTGCGGCTCCGGACCTCCCCACGTGTGAGGTGCTGTGTCCCACGAGGGGCTCGCACCCCGGCCGTGCGTGCGAGCGAGCGGGTTTACGCAGCGTGGCTTCGAAGTGCGCCAACGTCGCCGCCCGGACGAGTCGAAGCTGCCGGGTGGCTCCCATCCTCTGGGTGAAGCGAGTGTCCGCACGGGTGAACCCGGGAAGTCCCGGTTGGGCAGCGTCGGGCGCCGCGTTCTGTTCCGCAGGTCTCACTCTCTCCGCCCAGCGGGCTCATTTCGTGGTCTCCCGTGCTGCTTACAATGCGTCTTCTCTCCTCTGGCCTGAGCAGTGGATGTGGGGAGATGGGCCGCATGATGGCCGAACCTCGCGAGTCAACGGAGATGTGCCATGAGGTCCTTTGCAGTCAGGCTCGCCTTC
>QKJM01000178.1 GCA_003249315.1 Archangium sp. | reverse complement strand
AGGGGGGGGGCGCGGACGAGGCGTCCGCTGGTGGCGCCCGCCGTCGAGGTGGTGGTCGTGGCGAGCGCCCACACGCCAGGGGTGCCCACCTCCGCGCCTCCGTAGGGCGCGCCACTGCGTAGCAGCACCGGCTCCACCGGCCGAGTTCCATCCGGCAGCGCCGCCCCGGCCGTGCGCGAGGCGAGCCCCAGCGGTACCACGCCCGCCTCGGCGGAGAGCTCGACCGCGGCCACCACCGCGGTGTCGAAGCCGGCGGGCAGCGCGGGCAGCACCACCTCGGTGCGACGGAGCTGCTCGCGGCGGGGTCGGTGAGAGAGGCCGGTGAAGCGGTTGTAGTCCGGCAGCAACTCGCTTCCCAGGGGGCAGCGCGCGCTGTCCGCGCACAGTCCGTCCCCGTCGAGATCCGTTGGATCGGCCGCGTAGGGGAGGTGGACGATGGGGGTGAAGGCCTGGAGCGCGTAGTCCATCGCGCCGGTGTAGGCGAGCAGATCCGTGGGGCGGAGGTTCGCGGCCAGGGAGAGGGGCAGCTTGCCGGCGAAGGCCACCGCGGTGCGGCGCCCCGCCTGTCCCAGCCCGAGCGAGCGCGGCTTGATCTCCATGCTCAACCCGAGGCCGGGGGAGGCATAGGCCACCAGACTGCCAGGGGCAGGCACGGGCTGCGGCAGACCGGGGACGGGGACGAGGAACGTCTCTCCGAAGAGCGTGCCCAGATCCCACGCCGTCACGTCCGAGGCGGACAGCACGGAGAAGCCGAGCCACAGCTCGCCGCTGGAGTGGACCTCGTTGAAGGAGATGCCCGCGTTGAAGCCGGCGGCGCCCTGGACGGGGTTTTCTCCGAGCGGCAGCAGCACGTCGCGCGCGGGCGTGGCGGCCACGGAGAGGCGCTCGTAGCGGGGACGCCCATCCGCCCGTGACTCGCCCGAGGCGACGGAGAAGCTGGCGGTGGCGCTGGTGAAGGAGGGGAAGAGGGCCACGCCGCTCGCGTCCGTGCTCACCGTGACGGGGGCGGGGCAGGCGCCCGAGGCGGGCGGTGCGTCACAGCCGAGCACCTCCACTCCGGCGAGCGGCTGTCGGTTGGCCGCGTCCACCACGGTGACACGCCGGCCGAGCTCCAGCGCTGGCAGCACGGTGAGGAGGGCCTCCTGGGGCGTCACCGCCGCTCCCGCGGGCTTCGCCTGCACGCGGACCGAGCCGGGAGACAGGCCCACCACCACACCCTCGGGAGACACCGTCACCGCGGTGCTCGGCGCGCCACTCTCGTCCACCACCGAGAAGCTGCCCTCGGAGAGGGGGAAGCTGGCTCCGTCCAGCGTGAAGGCCACCAGGGAGAGTCGCAGGGTGTCCCCCACCACCAGCGTGCTCGTCCGGGGGGAGAGCGCGAAGGCGATGATGCTGCCCGTCGAGGGCGCGGTCCGGCAGGCGCCCTCCGTGCAGGCTTCTCCTGGTGCGCAATCCGCGTGCCCCCGGCAGCCGCCTGGCATGCACCGGCCCGCCACGCAGTCGAGGCCCGGGGCGCACGCGGCTCCGTCCCCGCACGCGGAGGTGGGCTGGCAGTGCTCGTCCCGGCAATAGGCGTTGGTCGCGCAGTCCGTGTCCACCAGGCAGCGAGGCAACTCCAGGCACGACGTCGTCGCGCAGTCGAGGCCCGGCGGGCAGGCGTCGGGTGGGAAGGCACTGCACTCGGTGTTGGGGCCGCACTCGGCGGTGGAGGTGCAGGGATGGAGCTCGAGGCAGCGTCCCTGGGTGGCGCTCGTGCAGTACTGGCCCGTGGGACAGTCAGCCAGAGTGGCGCAGTCCGCGCGCGCACACAGGCCCGCTTCACAGATGGCGCCCGCGCCGCACTGCGCGTCACTCAGGCACTGCCGCAGACAGTCTCCTTCCCGACACACGTAGAGCAGGTCCGCCAGACTCGGATCCACGCCGGGCGCACAATCGGAGGCCAGGGCGCAGGGTTCATGACACAGGCCTTGTATCGGCTCGCAGCGCTGTCCGGACGGGCAGTCCTCCGCCGAGGCGCACCGACTGTTCGTCACACATCGCCCCTCCTGGCACACCTGGTTGGTGGCACAGGCCCCTTCTCCGCCGCACAGACAGCGTCCGTCCGTGCAAGCGAAGCCCTCCTCGCAGTCGGTCGCGCGAAGACACTGGGGACGCGGAGCACAGACGCCTCCCGCGCACATCTGCTGGTCTCCACACTCGCCGTCATCCACGCAGGCGGGGCCACATCCGTCGGCGCGGCAGCGTCCTGCCGGACAGTCTGCGTCCGTGTCGCAGGGGGTGGTCACGGTCGGAGGGCAGGCGGAGAGCACTGCCAACAACACAACGGAAAGGAGTACCCTGGACATCCCGTTCCCCGCGGGGAAAGTTCGAGTGGGCTCCCGCGATGGCGGGGGCTCGCCGAAGTGGTTAGTGGGTTCTTGAACTACAGCACAGAGGAGTCACCCCGTGGAAGCCAAGCGATACCTGCAGGAAGTGGGCGCCCAGGTGTCCGACGACTTCGTGAAGAACCGCTCCATCCTCTCCTTCGAGGAGTACCTCACGCTCTTCATGAGTGATCCGCGGGGGCAGTCGCGCAATGCCGCTCAGTACCTGCGTGACGTGATGGACCATTACGGTACCGAGATCGTCCCTCACCCCACTGGAAACCTCCGCCGCTTCAAGGTCTTCGACGTCCCCTCCAGTGATCGGGACAGCCGAGTGGCGGGACAGGAGGAGGTCCAGAACGCCATCTACCGGCTGCTGGGCAACTTCACGCGCGCCGGCCGCATCAACAAGCTCATCCTCCTGCACGGCCCCAACGGCAGCGCCAAGTCCACCCTCATCAACGCCCTCAAGGCCGGCATGGAGGACTACTCGCGCCAGCCTCAGGGCTCCCTCTACCGCATCAGTTGGATCTTCCCCTCGGAGAAGTTGCTCAAGGGCTCCATCGGCTTCGGCGGCGAGCGCGCCCCCAATGGCGAGCCGACCACCTATGCCCACCTGGATGCGGACGCCATCGACGTGCGGCACCCCTGCCAGTTGAGGGATCATCCGCTCTTCGTGCTCCCCGTCGCCGAGCGCCAGCGGCTGCTGGAGGGCGCGCTGAAGAAGAAGGGCCTGGGCAGCGGGGACGGGGAGGGTAGTGACTTCATCCTCTCCGACTACATCCGCGAGGGAGAGCTGTGCCACAAGTGCCGCGGCATCTACATGGCGCTGCTGGCCAACTACAAGGGCGACTATCTCCAGGTGCTGCGCCACGTGCGCGTGGAGCGCTTCTACATCTCGCGCCGCTACCAGGTGGGCTCGGTGACGGTGGAGCCGCAGATGAGCGTGGACGCCCTGTACCAGCAGGTGACGGCGGACCGCACCCAGCTCAACGTGCCCCCCATGCTCCAGAGCGTGGCCCTCTTCGAGCCGCTCGGCCCCCTGGTCCACGCCAACCGCGGCATCATCGAGTACTCGGATCTGCTCAAGCGCCCGCTCGAGGCCTTCAAGTACCTGCTCGGCTTCAGCGAGACGGCGCAGGTGCCGCTCGAGCACTTCGTCCTGCAGCTCGACGAGGTGCTCATCGCCTCCTCCAACGAGAAGCACCTGGGCGCCTTCAAGGAGCTGCCGGACTTCGCCTCCTTCAAGGGCCGCATCGAGCTGGTGCGCGTGCCCTACGTGCGCCGCTACAAGGTGGAGCAGGAGATCTACGACGCGCAGATCACCCCCGTCAGCGTGGGCAAGCACGTGGCTCCCCACGCCACCGATGTGGCCGCCATGTGGGCCGTGCTCACCCGCCTCAAGAAGCCCATCCCCGAGCGCTACCCGCCCGAGGTCAAGGATTTGATCGACCAGGTGACGCCCACCGAGAAGCTGCACCTCTACGAGGAGGGCACGGCGCCGGCTCGCCTCAGCCTCGCCCACAACCGCGAGCTGCGGAAGCTGCGCGCCGACATCTACGAGGAGTCCGACGCCTACCCCAACTACGAGGGCCGCAGCGGCGCCAGCGCCCGGGAGATCAAGACGGCCCTCTTCAACGCCGCGCAGAACCCCGACTACAAGTGCCTCCACGCCCTGGCGGTGCTCGAGGAACTGGAGTCCATCTGCAAGGACAAGAGCGTCTACGAGTTCCTCCTGCAGGAGCCGGTGGACGGCTACCATGATCACGAGGAGTTCGTGCGCGCGGTGGAGGCCGAGTACCTCGACCGGGTGGACGAGGAGGTGCGTGAGTCCATGGGCCTCGTCTCCGAGGGCCAGTACCGCGATCTGGTCGAGCGCTACATCTACAACGTCAGCCACTGGGTGAAGGGGGAGAAGATCCGCAACCGGATCACCGGGGCGATGGAGCGTCCGGACGAGCAGCGCATGGCGGAGCTGGAGGCCATCGTCATGCCCCTCGGCGAGGAGCAGGGCGAGTACCGTCGCGGACTCATCTCTCAGATCGGCGCCCACAAGCTGGACAACCCGGATGCGGAGATGGACTACCCACGCATCTTCCCGGACATGTTCCGCCACCTGAGGGATCACTACTTCGAGGAGCGCAAGCGGGTGCTGCGCCGCAACAAGGAGAACATCCTCAAGTACCTCTCCGAGGAGCGAGGCAGCCTCTCGGCGCGCGAGCAGAAGCAGGTGGAGAGCACCCTCCAGGTGATGCACGAGCGCTACGGCTACTGCGAGGACTGCGCGAAGGACGCCATCCTCTTCCTGATGAAGAGACGCTACGGCTGAGCCCCTCGGGAGCGGCCGGGCGGACAGGCGCCGTCCCGCCGGGGCGGCTCTTCCCCGGCGCGAGTCACGGGTGGGAGGATGGGGCCTCTCCTCACAACACCTCCAAGCTCGCGGAGCGTCGATGAACCGTTTCACCCTGGGCCTGCCGGCTCTGTTCTCCTTCCTGTCCTGTGCCGCCGCGCCCAACCCTTCTGCCCCTGTCCAGGCTTCGGCCGCGCCGGTGGTGATGCGTCCGGTGGGGACCCATGCGCCGCGGCCCTCGCGCAAGGAGTTGGTGCGGAAGATCCTCCCCCACAACGTGCGCCTGTCCGTGCTCGAGAATGACAATGTCCGGCGCAGCGCCTCCGGCGTCGTCATCGGCAACGAGCAGACCGAGCAGGGCCTGGTCAGCTTCGTCGTCACCAACGCGCACGCGGTGGAGATGGGTGATCTGCGGGAGCCGCGCCTGGTGGTGATCGTCGATGATCGCGGCGAGACCACCGAGTACGAGGGGGTGCCGGTGGCCGTGGGCTCGGTGCCGGAGATGGATCTGGCGCTCCTGCGCGTGCCTGGCCTCCAGCTCGAGCCCGCGCGGCTCGCCGAGGATGCGGAGCCGGAGCTGGGGGATGACGTGGTGGTGGCCGCCTCGCCCTTCGGCCGGCCCCTGTCGCTCTCCGGAGGCATGGTGTCCCAGCTCGAGTGGGACAAGGAGCACCGCACTCCGCGCATGCTGAAGACGGACGCCGCCATCGGCTATGGCGCCTCCGGCGGCGGCATCTTCAGCCTGGAGTCCGGCAAGCTGCTGGCCATCGTCGAGGGCTACCGCACCGCCAAGGTGGGCTTCGCCGTGGCCGAGCAGAGCTACAGCTTCGATGTCCCCATGCCTGGGGAGACCTTCGCCGCTCCCAGCTCGAAGGTGCGCCGCTTCCTCCTGCAGCACGGCTATGCCCGCCTGCTGGACGGGTCTGGCGCGGAGTCGCAGGGCGGCGCCCAGACGGCCCGCCGCTAGCCTGATCCCCCGGGGAGCGCCCGGACCGGAAACTCGACAGCGGCTCCTTCCAAGGTACAGCCGGAGGAGGGAGGTGCGTATGGAGGACCGGAGCTCCTGGGATCAGTACTTCATGGCCATCGCTCGTCAGGTGGCCAGCCGTGCCACGTGTGATCGCAAGCACGTGGGGGCGCTCCTGGTTCGCGATCGGACCATCCTGTCCACCGGCTACAACGGATCCATTCGTGGCCTGCCGCACTGCGACGACGTGGGCCACATGATGGAGAACGGCCACTGCGTGGCCACCGTCCATGCCGAGGCCAATGCCATCATCCAGGCGGCCAAGAACGGGGTGCGCATCGACAGTGAGGCGCACAATCCCACCACGCTCTACACCACCGCCAGTCCTTGCTGGCCATGCTTCAAGTTGATCGCCAACTCGGGCGTGCGCCGCATCGTCTATGGCGAGTTCTATCGGGATCCGCGCATCTTCGAGTACGCGGCCCGGCTGGAGCTCGAGCTGGTGGGGCCGGGCCCCGAGTCCGAATGAAGCGTCAGCTTGGGGACACCTGCTTGGATGGATGGCCGACGCTTGGGCGGGGAATCCAGCGCACCCGGCAAGAATTACCGCCCCAGGGTTGACGGTATGGGGGGGGCTTCCTAAATCCTCGCAACGACAGGGCGGCGGGATGGATGGCGGGGAGTCAATCCCGAGGAGCTTCCAGTGGCTACTTCCACGGCTGCGAGCAGCGTGCCGTCCGTGCGCGAGGGGACGGATCCCATCGTGGACGCCGCGCGCTATGGCGCGGTTCCCACGCTGATGGACAGTCTCTTACATGACGTGCGCAATCCTCTCAATGCGCTGTCCATCCATCTCGAGGTCCTGTCCGAGAAGCTGAAGGTTGACACGGGGCAGGTGCCTCCCGCCCAGGAGAAGAACCTGCGCGCCATGCGCGAGCAGATTCAACGCGTGGATGGGATTCTCCGGCGCTTCTCCTCCTTCATCGTCAGCCGGAGCGGGACGCCCGGAGAGGTGGATCTCTCCGAGACGGTGACGCGTGCGCTGGACGTGCTGGGCCACGAGAGCCGGAAGCGGCGGCTGCGGCTTCAGTGCTCGCTCACGCCTGGGGCGCGAGTGCGGCTGGAGGATGCGGGGGATCTGGGCTTCCTGGTGGTGCAGGCCCTGCTGCGGGCCTTCGGGCGTTCGGAGGAGGGCGCCGAGGTGTCGGTGGCGGTGCGTGTCGAGGAGGGGCAGGGGGTGCTGGAGGTGGTGCAGGCCACGCCTCCGGAGGCGGAGTCCTCGGAGGTGTCGGAGGTGAGCGCGGCACTGGAGCTGCGGTGCGCGCAACTCGGTGTGGAGGTCCGGCAGCGGGCGGGCTCCTGTCGGCTGGTCTTCCCTCTCGCCTGATGCGTGGCGCGGAGACTTTGGAAAGTCATGTCTGGAGGTCCTCACGTGGGCAGCGCGCGAATTCTGGCCGTGGACGACGAGCGCGAGACGTGCGAGGCGCTGGCGGAGATGCTTACCGCCTGGGGCCACAAGGTGGAGACTGCCTTCGATGCACATGACGCCTTGCGCAAGGCCGGCGAGTTCCGCCCGGACGTGGTGATCTCCGATCTGGCCATGCCCGAGACGGACGGGCTGGGGCTGCTCAAGACGCTGCGCGACGAGCTGCCGGACTGCCCGGTGGTGCTCCTCACCGGCCATGGCACCATCGACAAGGCGGTGGAGGCCATCCGCGAGGGGGCCTATGACTTCATCGTCAAGCCGCTGGACACCGCGCGGTTGCGCGTGTGCATCGAGCGTGCGCTGGAGAAGAAGGAGACGATGCGCGAGGTGCAGGGCCTGCGCCGACGCCTCAAGCAGCTCGGCTCCTCGGACTTCATCGGCCAGTCGGTGGCCATGCGGAAGGTGTTCGAGCTGATCGAGAAGGTGGCCCCCTCCAAGGCGAGCGTGGCCATCTCCGGCGAGTCCGGCACCGGCAAGGAGGTGGTGGCGCGCGCCATCCACAACCTCTCGCAGCGGCGCGACAAGCCCTTCATCGCCATCAACTGTGCCTCCATCCCCGCCACGCTGATCGAGTCGGAGATCTTCGGCCACGAGAAGGGCGCCTTCACCGGCGCGGATCAACGGCGGCCCGGCGTCTTCGAGCTGGCCCACGGTGGCACGCTCTTCCTGGATGAGCTGGGCGAAATCCCCATCGAGCTGCAGGCCAAGCTGCTGCGCGTGCTCGAGGAGGGGCGACTGCGCCGGCTGGGCGGCAAGGTGGAGATCGAAGTGGACGTGCGCGTGCTGTGCGCCACCAACCGGGACTTGAAGCAGGAGATCAAGAACCAGCGCTTCCGGGAGGATCTCTACTTCCGGCTGAACGTCTTCCAGATCCACCTGCCGCCGCTGCGGGAGCGGCGCGAGGACGTGCCGATCCTCGTGCAGTACTTCGTGGAGAAGTTCCGCGGGGACTCGGGCAAGCGGGTGACGGGGGTCCACCCGGACGCGATGGAGGTCCTCAAGCACCATGACTGGCCGGGCAACATCCGCGAGCTGCGCAACGCGGTGGAGCGGGCCGTCATCCTCTGCGACGGGGAGCTCATCCTCCGCGAGCACCTGCCTCCCGACATGGCGGGCAAGGGTCCCGAGCGGCACACCTTCCGGCTGCCCTACGGGCTGTCGCTGGACGCGGTGGAGCGCGAGTACATCCTCGGCAGCCTCCAGCGCAACGGCAACAACAAGGCCCGGACGGCGGAGATACTCGGAGTGAGCGAGAAGACGCTCTACAACAAGCTCAACCGCTACGCGGCCGAGGCCCGCCAGCAAGCCGCCAGGCAAGAGGGCTCCCCTCCGGGCGGGCCCTCGCTGGGTGGCACCGTGGCCGCCCGCTGAGCCTCCTCGTCCGACTTTTCCAGTGGGGTTCTCCGTCGGATGAAGGGCATCGAAAGCCCCCTCCGCCCTTGACTCTCAGCCTCTCGGCGGGCGATCCTTCACGTCACACACACCCCTCATGGAGCACCTTGTGGTAGCGCCCCCTACCTGGGGCATCACGGGTGCGTCTCGTCCGTGGCTGTCCGGGAGCGGACGGAGGCCGGATGGGGGAGCGGCAAGGAAGGCCATGTTTTCATGAGCGACGCGAGAGTTCTGCACTTCTTCGGCGGCAAGGGCGGCGTGGGGAAGACCACGCTCGCGACGGCGTATGCGCTGAGGCTCGCCGCCGAGGCTCCGAAGGAGAAGGTGCTGCTCGTCTCGCTGGATCCGGTGCGCTCGATGTCGGACCTGATGGGTCAGAAGCTGACGGGCAAGCCGGCGAAGGTGGAGATCGAGGGCGAGCCCAAGGCCGCGCCTAAGGGTAAGGGGAAGAAGACGAAGGCCAAGGGGGATGGGGGCCTGTGGGCGATGGAGGTGGAGCCCGCGGGGCTGATGAAGCCCTTCCTGGCGAAGTACGTGCCGGCGCTGCAGAAGGTGGCGGTGAAGGGCATGCACCTCTCGGCGGAGGAGCTGGGCAAGCTGTACGCCCAGGAGGTGCCGGGGCTGGAGGAGCTGGTGGCCCTCCTGCACGTGGTGGAGCTGCTGGAGGAGGAGGAGTTCGATCGGGTGGTGGTGGATACGGCGCCCACCAGCCACACGCTGCGGCTGTTCGACATTCCGCCGGGGCTGCGCAAGTTCCTGGGCCTGGTGAAGGCGGGGGCGGATCGGGCCGCGAGCGGCGGCAAGGGGAAGAAGGCGGCCGCCGCGGCGGCTTCGGCGCCGCAGGGGTACCTGGAGGAGGTAGGGGCGCGGGCGGAGAAGCTGCTGGCGCTGCTGAAGGATCCGGCGCGCACGGCCTTCCACCTGGTGGCGCTGGCCGAGCCGGTGCCCGAGGCGCAGACGCGGATGTACTTCACGCAGCTTCGCGAGCGGGGCATCCCCCTGGTGGAGCTGGTGGTGAACCAGGTGGAGGAGCGGGACGAGAACTGTCCGGCGTGCGCGGGGCGTCGCGGGCTACAGGCGCCGCACGTACGCAAGTACCAGTCGCTGGACAAGAACGTACCGGTGCATCTGGTGGGCAAGCGCGAGGTGGCGCCCCGGGGCCTGGAGGCGCTCACGGAGTTCTCCCGGCAGTGGGCGACCGGCAAGGAGACGAAGACGCTGGAGTTCGCGGCGGCCGAGGGTCCTCCGGCGCTGGTGCGCGCGCCGTCCATGCCGCCCATCGCCGCGCCTCCGCTTCCTCCCACGCGGCTGATCTTCTTCGTGGGTCAGGGCGGGGTGGGGAAGAGCTCGTGCGCGGCGGCGGCGGCGGTGACGCTGACGGAGAAGGAGGGGCCGGTGCTCCTCATCTCGACGGATCCGGCGCACTCGCTCTCGGACGTGCTGCAGAGCCGGCTGACGGACGTGGAGACGCAGGTGAAGGGGACGAAGGGCCTGTACGCGCGCGAGCTGGACGTGCCGGCCTGGTTCAACAACCTGCGCAAGCGCTGGAAGGAGAAGGCCGAGCGGGCCTTCGAGGGTGCGCCGAAGACGGGCAACGACGTGCCGGCCGATCTGGCCATGCTGCGCAACCTGCTGGACTTCGCGCCTCCGGGCATCGACGAGCTGGCGGCCATGTCCTGCCTGACGGACGCGCTGGTGCAGGAGCGCTTCAAGCGGATCGTGGTGGACGCGGCGCCCATGGTGGGCTCCATGCGGGTGGTGGAGCTGGTGGACGTGGCCCGGGGCTGGTTCTCCGCGCTGCACGGCGTGCTCTCCAAGCACAAGGCCCGGTTGGGTGATCTGGCGGACGACATGGCGGCGTTCCTCAAGCACATCAAGCGCTTCGAGGACGCGCTGGGCACTCCGGCGGAGTCCCGCTTCGTGGTGGTGACGCGAGGGGAGGAGCTGGCGGCGGCGCGCACCGAGCGGCTGGTGGAGTATCTCAGGGAGCGCAAGCTGCAGGTGGAGCGGGTGCTGGTCAACCGCGTGGGCCCCAAGGCGACGTGCCCCCGGTGTGAGAATCGCCGGAAGAACGAGCTGGATGCGGCGAAGCTGATCGAGAAGAAGATGGGGCTGCCGGTGACGGTGGCGCCCGCTCTCGGCCGGCACCCGGCGGGTCTGCGCGAGCTGAAGGCCTTCCGCACCGCCTGGTATGCGCTGAGCGCCACCGCGAAGACGAAGGCGGCCTGAGTCGTCCCGTTTCGCCCGCGGCCCTCGGTCTCACCAGGGTCGCGGCAGCGGCAGCCGAGGGAGCGAGCGCGGGAGCCCCTGCTTGAGCCGCTCGGTCAGCTCCCAGGGTTTTCGGGAGGACGCCTTCGTCGCGACCTCCTCGCCCCGTTGGATGCGCACGGCGACGGCGGGCCCGGCGAGCAGCAGGAAGACGGCGGGGACGATGCAGAGCACCAGGGGCGCGAGCAAGGCGAGCGTCGTCCCCATCGCGCGCCGGACGCGGGAGGCGCGGAACCCGGGAGCGGTCTCCAGCCGGCCCAGTCCCCCCGCGAAGAGGAGCCCCCCGAGGAGCCCGAGCAGTCCGGCGAGGAGCCAGCTCATCCCTCCGGTCAGGCTCCCCAGCACGGGCTCGACGAGTCCGGGTGCGCTGGCCGCCAGCAGGAAGGCGAGCACCAGCGGGCTCGCCGCCACCACCGCGACCAACCCCCACTGTCTTCCGTCGAGTCGCCCCATCTCCCCCGACCTCCTCGCGGGAGAGGGTGGGCAGGGGATGGCTGCTCGCCAAGCCCCGGGGTCGGAGAACCGTCCAGCACTCTCCTGTGCGGTGGCTCTGATGCCTCGTGGGGGGCGGCAGGCGCGTTCTCCTCTACGCACCGCGTAGCCGCTTGCGCGTTGAAACTCCGGGCGGGCAGGTGATAGGGCTCCCCCGCCATGGCGAATGTCAGCTATCCGCTCGATTTCGAGCGTCCGCTCATCGAGTTGGAGAAGAAGATCGATGAGCTCAAGGCCCTCTCGGTGAGCGGCTCGGTGGATTTCACCTCGGAGATCTCCAAGCTGGAGAAGAAGGCGAAGAAGCTCCAGACGGAGATCTTCAGCGATCTGTCGCGCTGGCAGGTCGTCCAGCTCTCGCGTCACAGCTCGCGGCCGTACTTCCTGGACTACGTGAGCCACCTGTTCACGGACTTCTTCGAGATGGCGGGGGACCGCTGCTTCGGGGAGGACCCGTCGATCGTCGGAGGCTTCGCGCGCTTCGACGGCCGGGCGGTGATGCTCATCGGTCACCAGAAGGGGCGGAACACCAAGGAGAACATGGCGCGCAACTTCGGCATGCCGCGCCCCGAGGGCTACCGCAAGGCGCTGCGGCTGATGGAGCTGGCCGAGCGTTTCGACAAGCCCATCCTCACCTTCGTGGACACGCCGGGCGCGTACCCGGGGTTGGGTGCCGAGGAGCGCGGACAGGCGGAGGCCATCGCGGTGAACCTGGAGGTGATGAGCCGGCTGCGGGTGCCCATCATCTCCACCGTCATCGGTGAGGGTGGCTCCGGCGGCGCGCTGGCCATCGGCGTGGGCAACCGGGTGCTGATGCTGCAGAACAGCATCTACTCGGTCATCTCCCCCGAGGGTTGCGCTTCCATCCTCTTCCGCGACGCCACCAAGGCGGACAAGGCCGCGGACTCGCTGAAGCTGACGGCGAAGGATCTCAAGGGGATGCAGGTCATCGACGAGGTGGTGCCCGAGCCGGAAGGCGGCGCGCACAGGGACCACACGAAGATGGCGGAGAACCTGGGCAAGGTGCTCCGCAAGCACCTGGGCGAGCTCTCGGCGCTCTCGCCCGAGGCGTTGGTGCAGGACCGGTACCGAAAGTTCCGCGCGCTGGGCGTGTTCTCCGGCCGTTGACGTCACCCTCCGAGGAGTCCCACCTGATGCGACCGCTCGTCCCCCCCCACATCGAGACGCTCAAGCCCTACGTCCCGGGCAAACCCATCGAGGAGACCGAGCGGGAGTATGGGCTCACGAACGTGATCAAGCTGGCCTCCAACGAGAATCCCCTGGGTCCCTCGCCCAAGGCGATCGAGGCCATGCGGGACGCGATGCGCAAGGTGCATCTCTATCCGGACGCGAGCAGCTACCCGCTGGTGCGGCGGCTGGCGGAGCACCTGGAGGTGAAGCCGGAGGAGCTGGTGCTGGGCAGCGGCTCCAACGAGCTGATCGAGCTGCTGATCCGCACCTTCACCACGCCGGAGGAGGAGGTGCTGCTGTGCCAGGGCTCGTTCCCGGCCTACCGCATCTCCACGCAGGCGCACGGCCGGCCGTTCGCCGAGGTGCCGATGAAGGAGGGGCACCGGTACGATCTGGAGGCCATGGCCAGGGCCATCAACCCTCGGACGAGGATGGTGTTCATCGCCAACCCGGACAACCCGACGGGGACGACCTTCGGGCGGCGCGAGTGGGAGGCCTTTCTGGCGCAGGTGCCGGAGCACGTGCTGGTGGTACACGACGAGGCCTACTTCGAGTTCGTGGACTGGCCGGAGTACTTCAGCGCGGTGGAGTACTTCCGCAAGCACCCGAACGTGGTGGCGCTGCGGACGTTCAGCAAGATCCACGGGCTGGCGGGCATCCGGCTGGGCTTCGGGGTGATGGACGCGCGGCTGGCGGGGTACCTGCAGCGGACGCGGATGCCGTTCAACCTGACGATTCCGGCGCAGCAGGGCGGGCTGGCGGCGCTGGATGACACGGAGCACGTGCGGCGCACGAAGGAGCTGAACCTCGAGGGGCTGCGCTACTACGAGGTGGAGCTGCCGAAGCTGGGGGCGAAGCTGACGGAGAGCCGGGGCAACTTCGTGCTGGCGGACTTCGGACGGCCGGCGGGCGAGCTGTACGAACTGCTGCTGCGCAAGGGGATCATCGTCCGGCCCATGGCGGGCAACGGCTACCCGACGAGCCTGCGGATCTCGGTGGGGACGGCCGAGGAGAACGCGCGCTGCGTGGCGGCGTTGAAGGAGGTGTTGGGATGAGCGAGCCTCGCCCCTTCATCGTGGCGATCGACGGACCGGCCGGGGCGGGGAAGTCGACGGTGTCGAAGGTCCTGGCGAGGCGGCTGGGCTTCTCGCTGGTGGACACGGGGGCGATCTACCGCTGCGTGGCGCTGAAGGCGCGGCGGGCGGGCATCGGCTTCGAAGACGACGTGAAGCTGGGCGAGCTGCTGGAGCGGCTGAACGTGTCCTTCCAGGTGGTGGGGGAGGACAATCACGTCTACCTGGACGGGGAGGACGTGTCGGAGGAGATCCGGACGCCGGAGAACTCGATGGCGGCCTCGCGGGTGTCGAGCCGGCCGGTGGTGAGGGCGGGACTGCTGGCGTTGCAGCGGCGGCTGGCCCTGGAGGCCTCGAAGGGGGCGATCCTGGAGGGGCGGGATATCGGGACCGTGGTGTTCCCGGATGCGGACGCGAAGTACTTCCTCGAGGCGAATCCCGAGGTGCGCGCGCGGCGGCGGTACGAGGAGCTGTTCCAGAAGGGGGTGGAGCGCTCTCTGGAAGACGTCCTGGCGGATCAGGTGAAGCGGGATCAGGACGACGCCTCGCGGGCGGTGGCGCCGCTGAAGCCTGCCGAGGACGCGGTGCGGGTGGACTCCAGCAACCTGCCGCTGTCGGAGGTGGTACACCGGATGGAGCAGGAGATCCTGGAGAAGATGTCCCGCAAGCAGTGATCGGGCGGGCCCCTACCTCGTGCGGGAGAACCACCCCACCAGGTCCTCGAGGGCCATGCGATCCACATCGTCGAAGGTGCCCTTGTGCTCGGAGTCGATGTCGAGCAC
>QKJM01000278.1 GCA_003249315.1 Archangium sp. | reverse complement strand
CGCGGCTGGCGACGGCGCTGGGGGAGGACGCGCTCTTCATGGCCTCGCTGGAGGACACGCACCGGCCGGAGGATGCCTACGCGGCCCATGCCTTCCGCCCGCCGGACACGAGGCGAGGGCTGGAGGGGGAGTTGCTGCACTCGGTGGAGGCGGAGGAGCCGGTGCCAGAGACGCTCCGGGAGCGCCCGTCCCGAGTGATGGGGAGGCCGACGACGCTGGACGTGGAGGTGACGGCGACGGGGAGGTTGCTGTCGGCGAAGCTGGGGGGGCGGCGCTGCCGGGTGACGTCGATGGCGGGTCCGGAGCGGCTGAGCGGGGACTGGTGGAGCGAAGAGCCGTACAGCCGGGACTACTACCGGGTGCATTTCGAGGGAGTAGGGCCAGCGTGGGTATTCCGGGATGGGAAGGACGGCCGCTTCTACCTCCAGGGCCTCTTTGATTGAGCCTGTGTATGCCCCCTCTCCCTCTGGGAGAGGGCTGGGGTGAGGGATTACCTTCGAGTTGAGCCCCCGTCCTCACCCCGTTACCCTGCGGATCCTCATGGAAATCCGTCACGGAATCGTCGAGGCCATTGGAAACACACCGCTCCTCCACCTGCGTCGAGCCTCGGAGGCAACGGGGTGTACGATCCTGGGGAAGGCCGAGTTCCTGAACCCGGGGCAGTCGGTGAAGGACCGGGCGGCGCTGTTCATCATCAAGGATGCGGAGGCGAAGGGCCTGCTGAAGCCCGGGGGGACCATCGTCGAGGGGACGGCGGGGAACACGGGGATCGGGCTGGCGCTGGTGGGGAACGCGCTGGGCTACCGGACGGTGATCGTCATCCCGGAGACGCAGAGCCAGGAGAAGAAGGACATGCTGCGCCTGGCGGGGGCGGAGCTGGTGGAGGTGCCGGCGGTGCCGTACCGGGAGGCGAACAACTACGTGAAGGTGTCGGGGCGGCTGGCGGAGGCGTTGGCGGAGAAGGAGCCGTCGGGGGCGATCTGGGCGAACCAGTTCGACAACGTGGCGAACCGGCAGGCGCACGTGGAGACGACGGGGCCGGAGATCTGGCGGCAGACGGGGGGCCGGGTGGACGGCTTCATCTGCGCGGTGGGGACGGGAGGGACGCTGGCCGGGGTGGGGATGGCGCTCAAGGAGCGCAACCCGCGGATTGTGATCGGCCTGGCGGATCCGAAGGGAGCGGGCCTCTACCACTGGTACAAGCACCGCGAGCTCAAGGCCGAGGGGTCCTCGATCACGGAGGGCATCGGCCAGAACCGGATCACCGCGAACCTCGAGGGGGCGCCGATCGACGAGGCCTTCATGATTCCCGACGAGGAGATGCTGCCTCTTCTCTTCGAGCTGATGGAGTACGAGGGCCTGTGCCTGGGTGGCTCGAGCGGCATCAACGTTGCGGGGGCGATCCGGTTGGCGAAGAAGCTGGGGCCGGGGCACACCATCGTCACGGTGCTGTGCGACTACGGCACGAGGTACCAGAGCAAGCTGTACAACCCCGAGTTCCTGCGCTCCAAGGGGCTGCCCGTGCCGCACTGGCTGGAGCGCAAGCCGGAGGGCTCGACGGTGCGCGCGCTGATGCCCTCCGTGCTTGGGAAGACTACTGTCGCTTGAGGATGACGCCGTTGTCGCTGATGGCGTAGCTCGCTCCGGCATCCACGGGGAGTGGCTCGAGCCCGCAGCGCTCATCCTCTTTTGGGGTGAAGTGGATGAAGGTCACCTCTTCACCCCGTTTGATCCAGGCATCGTAGTTCTCGATCTGCCCGAGGCAGCGCGTCCATGGGTCGACGTTCCCGAGTGGCTTCATGCCTTGAGGCCGGAAGTCGTCCATCGCGATCTGAAGCGCCTTGAGCTGCGGTCCCACAACCGTCGTGGCTTCCTTGCCCCACTCTGGAAACTGGGTGCTCGCAGCGACCTCGGGAGGCGCCAGGGGCGCCTTTAGGTGGATGTGGATGCACCCGGGAAGGGCGAACATCAGGACTCCCAGGCTGATTCGTCTCATTCGTGCGCTCTCCAGCAAGAGGGGGCTCCGTCACTCGCCTCGAATGTCATCCGTTACCTGTTTGAGAGGCACGAACTGATTACCCTGCAGGTGATATACCGTTCGGGCTTGGAAGTCGTACAGGTAGACTTCGCAAATAGGATTGAACATCATTCGAAAATAGAAACGTTGTCGACGTGCCTGGAGGTCTTCAGGTGAGAACTTCGTGATGGCTGGATGGCTGTGGTAGTCCGAGTAGATACTGACTCTCGTTGCCTCAGGATCACTCACCGAGGAGGGCGGCAGGCACGTCTTTCGCCCCCCTGGGAGGTCAAGGGGATGGCCGATCGGTGATGGATGGCTTGCGAAGAACCGGGTGTCCCCTGGACGTTGGTATACAGCCCCGCAGTATTCCTGTCCTCCGCGCTGATGGCCAACCGTTGCTCCTGGCATTGACCGGATCTGTTCACAGAGCTGAGGTGCGAGGGCCTCCAGGCTATCCGCTGGACCGACCATTGGCCCAGCCACGGTGATGCGGCCACCCGGGTCACGCCAGAATTTCGGTTGCCCACTGCTAACGCAACCCAATGTGCTTCCCAGGAGCAGAATCACCGTGAGCCGTTGTAGCTCCATCTTACACCGAGGTGTCCAGGAAGGAGATCAGGGCCTCCTGGTAGCGATCGAACGCCTCGACCTGGGGCAGGTGCCCCACACCCGGAAGCTCGACGAGCGTGGCGCGCGGGATGGCCTCCGCCGCCTTCCTGCCGAGGCTCGGGTAGTCCCCGAGCTGGGACTTCACCGACTCGGGCGCCCAGGCCTTTCCGAGGGCGGTCCGATCTCTCTGGCCGATGATGAGGAGGGTGGGGACGCGCAGGTCCGGGAACTCGTAGAGCACCGGCTGGGTGAAGATCATGTCGAAGGTGAGGGCGGAGATCCACGCGATGCGCTCATGGTCGGGACCGCGGGTCCATCCAGCCAGCATCCGCACCAGGTTGTCGTACTCGGGCTTCCACTCGCCCGCGAAGTAGCTCTCGCGCATGTACGCGCGAATGCGATCGGGCGTGGCGCCGAGCTCATTCTGGTACAGCGCGTCGACGGTGCGGTAGGGCACGTACCGCTTCCAGTCCTCCAGTCCGATGGGATTGACGAGCACGAGCCGTTCCACCCGCTCGGGGAACATCAAGGCCAGACGCGTTCCCAGCATCCCACCCATCGAGTGCCCGATGACGGTGGCCTGCTCCACTCCGAGCGCATCGAGCAGCTCGCGCGTGTACGTGGCCAGTGTGTGCAGGCTGAACTGGAATCGCTCCGGCTTGCTCGACTTGCCGAAGCCGATCTGGTCCGGCATGACGACCCGATAGCCGCGCTCCGCCAGTGCGCGCGCCGTCCGTTCCCAATACGCGCCCGAGAAGTTCTTGCCGTGCAGCAGCACCACCGTCCTGCCGTTCGGGTTCGTCGGGACCACATCCATGTACGCCATCCGCAGCTTCTGCCGCTGCGCTTCGATGGGATGGAACTGGACCGGGAACGGGTACTGGAAATCGGAGAGGGCCGCGTCATACGGCGGAAACTCCGCGCTCGGGCCCGTTTCCGTCGTCTCACGTGCGTGCGCACACGCCACCAGCAGCAACAGCCATCCCAGCGACACTGCTTTCCACGGATTCAGCACGATGTTCCTCCTCGAACGTTCGGATCGACTTGCGATGCTACCGGAGGGGCGGGGCAGCCCGGGCGCGGTTCTCGCGAACCTGTCTGACAACCAGACCGGTTCGCGCTCACGGACTCGGGGGCCTCAGCCGCTTCAGCTTCTTCTTCAACCTGGGGGACACCTTCACCTCGTTGCCCCCCGTCACCACCACAGCCGCGGCGCCCAGCTTCTCCGCGAGCGACAGTCCCTCCTCGGCT
>QKJM01000036.1 GCA_003249315.1 Archangium sp. | reverse complement strand
CAAGGCTTCACGGAGGGTATGGCAGAAGAGCTGTGGATCCGTTATCGTCGGCTCGCACTGCTCGATCCTTCCGCGGCCCTGCGCGTCCATCCCTGAATCGTCGAGCAGGTCTGATCCCGCTCGAGCTGGCGACGAGCTTCCGCCGCACCCACTCACGCAAGGAGACAGCACCCGATGAGCAAAGAGAGTTCCGTCGCCCCTACCGAGCGCGTCAACATCGTCTACAAGCCCGCCACCGGCAACATGCAGGAGCAGGTGGAGCTGCCCCTCAAGGTGCTGATGATGGGAGACTTCACCAGCCGTGAGGACAAGCGGCCGCTGGAGGAGCGCGCGCCCATCAACGTGGACAAGAGCAACTTCACCGAGGTGATGGCGCAGCAGGACCTGAGCGTGACCGTCTCCGTGCAGGACAAGCTGTCCAACGAGGAGGGGGCCAGCCTGCCGGTGTCGCTGCAGTTCAAGAGCCTGAACGACTTCGCCCCGGAGAGCATCGTCAACCAGGTGCCCGAGCTGCGGAAGCTGCTGGAGCTGCGCAGCGCGCTCACCGCGCTCAAGGGGCCCCTCGGCAACGTGCCGGCCTTCCGCAAGAAGCTCCAGGCGATGCTCGGCGACGAAGAGGGCCGCAAGCGGCTCATCGACGAGCTCGGCCTGAAGTCCGACGACGAGAGCAAGTAAGCCCCAGCCCCAGCAGCGAGCGTGAACCATGAGCACTGAGACCGTTTCCCAGCAGACCGCAGGGGCCGCCGACGCCGCGTCGCCCTCCCTGCTCGACGAGCTCCTCTCCGAGGCGAAGATCAAGCCCAAGGACGAGGGCTATGACATTGCCCGGCGCGGCGTGGAGGCGTTCATCGCCGAGATGCTCGCGCCCCAGCGCGCCACCGATGAGCGCGTGGACAAGGCCCTGGTCGACGCGATGATCGCGGAGATCGACCGGCGCCTGAGCGCCCAGGTGAACGAGATCCTCCACACCCCGGAGCTCCAGAAGCTGGAGTCCTCGTGGCGCTCGCTGAAGTTCCTGGTGGACCGGGTGGACTTCCGCGAGAACATCCGCGTGGAGATGCTCAACGTCTCCAAGGAGGACCTGCTCAAGGACTTCGAGGACTCGCCGGAGGTGGTGAAGAGCGGCCTGTACCGCATCGCCTACTCCAACGAGTACGGCGTGTTCGGCGGCAAGCCCTACGGGATGATGCTGGGCAACTACGACTTCGGCCCGGGGCCGCAGGACATCGATCTGCTGCGCAAGTGCGCGTCCGTGGCGGCCATGGCGCACGCGCCCTTCATCGCCAACGCCGGCCCGGAGTTCTTCGGTGAGGAGAACTTCCTCACGCTGCCCAACCTGAAGGACCTCAAGTCGCTCTTCGAGGGTCCGCAGTACGCGCGGTGGCACTCGTTCCGCGAGAGCGAGGACGCGCGGTACGTGGGCCTCTGCATGCCGCGCTTCCTGCTGCGGCTGCCCTACGGCGAGAAGACGATCCCCGTGAAGGCCTTCAACTTCAACGAGGACGTGATCGGCCACCACGACCGGTACCTGTGGGGCTATGCGTCCACGGCGTTCGCCACCCGGGTGGCGGACTCGTTCGCCAAGTTCCGCTGGAGCCCGAACATCATCGGCCCGCAGTCCGGTGGCGCGGTGGAGATGCTGCCGCTGCACCAGTACGAGGCCATGGGGGAGATCCAGACGAAGATCCCCACCGAGGTGATGATCACCGAGCGGCGCGAGTACGAGATGAGCGAGGAGGGCTTCATCGGGCTGGTGTTCCGCAAGGACGCGGACAACGCGGCCTTCTTCTCGGCCAACTCGGCGCAGAAGCCCAAGTTCTTCGGCAGCACGCCGGAGGGACAGGCGGCGGAGACGAACTACCGGCTGGGCACCCAGCTCCCGTACATGTTCATCATGACGCGGCTGGCGCACTACGTGAAGGTGCTCCAGCGCGAGCAGATCGGAAGCTGGAAGGAGCGCTCGGATCTGGAGCGCGAGCTCAACCAGTGGATGAGCCAGTACATCGCGGACATGGATGACCCGGCGCCCTCGGTGCGCTCGCGCCGCCCGCTGCGCGCCGCGCGCGTGACGGTGGAGGACGTGGAGGGTCAGCCGGGCTGGTACCGGTGCAACCTGCAGGTGCGCCCGCACTTCAAGTACATGGGCGCGTCCTTCACGTTGTCCCTGGTTGGAAAGCTGGACAAGGAGTGAGCCCGCTACACCCGTGAAGCGTCATCCCGCTGAAACGGGCTCCATCAACGCCGGGCCCACGAGGGCCCGGTCTTCCGCGCCATAACCGGCGCAACGAGGTGGCCACCATGGCAGAGACCGTACACCTGTACCTGAAGGCGAATGGCACGGACATCCAGGGCGAGAGCACGCAGACGAGCCTGGGCCGCGAGAACTCCATCGAGTGCGTGTCCTTCGAGCACGAGGTCATCACCGCGCGCGAGGCCGGCTCCGGGCTGGCGACGGGCCGTCGGCAGTACCCGCCCCTGAAGATCGTCAAGCGCATCGACAAGTCCTCGCCGCTGATGATGAAGGCGCTGTGCGAGAACCAGGTGATCGAGGCGACCTTCAAGTTCTTCCGCCCCAACCCGACCGGTGACGGCACCACCGAGCAGTTCTACACGATCGACATCAAGCGGGGCCGCATCAACAGCATCAAGCAGCACGTGCCGGACAGCTTCGTGCCGGCCAGCACCAACCTGCCGGCGATGGAGGAGGTCACCTTCGTGTTCCACACCATCGACTGGACCATCACCAACGGTGGCGTGACGCACTCCGACACCTGGGATCAGCAGCGCTAGTGTCAAGGTGTACTCGGAGCGTCCGTGCGAGACATGGGCGCTCCGGGGCACTGCCTTCCCACCATGGCCACACGCGGACTCCTCACCAGACTGGCCGCCAGCCACCAGGGCGCGCTCGCCCCACGGGGCCATCCGGTGGCTTCCATCGCCGAGCACCTGCGCGTGCTGCTCAACACCCGAAAGGGAGAGTCAGCCTCGTCGCCCGGGTTCGGCATCCTCGACTTCAACGACATCATCCACACCTACCCCTCGGCGATCACCCGGATGCAGCAGTCCATCCGGGTGTCCATCATGGAGTTCGAGCCGAGGCTGAAGAGCGTGGTGGTGGTACACGTGCCGGACGAGCAGGAGCCGACGGCACTGCGGTTCGATATCGTCGCGCAACTGAACATGGAGGGAGCGCGCGGCACGGTCCGCTTCCACACGGAGCTGCACCCCGGCGGCCGGGTGGAGCTGTGGTAGAAGACACCCGGCGGGGCCCGAGAGGCCGCGGAGGCGGAGGATGTTCAGCAAGTACTACCTGAGCGAGCTCAGCTACCTGCGGGAGATGGGACGGGCCTTCGGCCTGGCCAACCCGAGCGTGGCGGGGCTGTTGGTGGAGCGCGGCGCGGATCCGGACGTGGAGCGGCTGCTGGAGGGCTTCGCCTTCCTCACCGCGCGCATCCGGGAGCGGGTGGAGGACGACGTCCCGGAGATGGTGCAGGGGCTGGCGGAGCTGCTGGTGCCCCACTACCTGCGGCCGGTGCCCGCCTGCTCCATCGTGGAGTTCACCCCGCATATCAAGGCCCTCCGAGGGCGCTCGCGCATCACCGCGGGCGCGGAGATGGCCTCGCATCCGCTGGATGGAAGCAGTTGTACCTTCCGAACCACCTGTGACGTGGATCTGCTGCCACTCACGGTGCAGGACGCGCTGTTGGATCGCTCGTCGGTGTCCTCGCCGGTGCTGCGGCTCTTCTTCCAGACGACGGAGCAGGGGCGCGAGGAGCTGCTGCGCCACGGGCGGCTGCGCCTCTTCATCCATGGGGAGCTGAGCGCCAGCGCGCTCATCCTCCTGTGGCTGCTGCGCTACTGCCGCCAGGTGCGGGTGCGCGGCGCCTCCCAGGGGGACGGCGTGGTG
>QKJM01000674.1 GCA_003249315.1 Archangium sp. | reverse complement strand
GACGAAGCACCTCCTCGACGACCTGGGGGAGGTAGGCGTCGTCCGCCCGTGCTCGCTCCAGCTCCCGAGGGTGCTTCGAGAGGGTGATGACGGTGTTGCCGAGCAGGTGAACGGTGGTCTCCAGCCCGGCCGGCAGGAGCATGAAGAGGAAGCTCAGGATTTCATCGACGGTGAGGGCCTGTCCGTCCACCTCCGCTCGAAGCAGGTCGGACACCATGTCCTCGCGAGGCTGCTGGCGCCGGGACTCAATCACCTCGCGGAAATAACCCTCCATCTCTCGCAGCGCCGCGCGGCTCTCCTCCCGCTGCTCGGGGGTATGGGCCGAGGTGACCAGGGCCAGCGCGGAGGCCCAGCGTTTGAATTTCGGGTAGACGCTCGGATCCAGACCGAGCATGTGGCCGATCACCGCTCGGGGCAGAGGGGTGGCGAAGTCCTCGACGAACTCCACCTGGCGGCGACGGGCCACGTCCTCGGCGAGCTCGGCGGACACCCGACGGACCAGCGCCTCGAGACGGGCCAGGGCGGTGGGTCCGAAGGCGCGGTTGATGAGGCCGCGCAGCCGGGTGTGCCGCGGCGGATCCGTCGTCACGAGGGAGCGGGTGAACGGCGTGGGCCCGAGCCAGTCCGGCTCGGTGATGCGTGCCAGTCCCTCGGAGGAGAGGCGTGGCTCCTTGAGGGCCCGCAGCACGTCGTCGTAGCGGCTGAGGGCCCACATGCCTCCGGGCTCCACCTGGCGGGGGGGCTGGCGTCGCAGCTCGGCGAGGAGCGGGTAGGGATTCGCCTGGAACTCGGGAGAGAGCAGGTTGAGAGAGGACATATCGCCTGTTGGGCTGAAGTGGTTCCGATGGATGCTAGTCGGGAGGGGTGACAAGCCTCTGGTGCGTCGTCAGCGCTGGCGGGGGCGTCGCCCGAACATCTCGCGGACGCCGAGCGCGATGATGGCCGCCAGGATGGCGGCGACGACGAACCACCACAGCCAGCCGTAGGCCGAGGCCCAGGGCCGTTGCCATTCCACCTCGACATCCTCGGTCTGGGCGAGCGCCACGGCCGGGGCCAGCAGGAGCAAGGTCAACCAGGGGTCTCGAGTGCCGGGCTGTCTGGCCATGGAGCTGGCTCCTTTCGCCGGGAGGTGAGGCCCTACGAGGGGAGGGTGCTCATGCGGGGCCGGTGCTGCCCGCTCCCGCTCTCGTCAGGACAGGGGCCTGGCTTCCTAGGGCATCCCACCCCAGCGAGAGGCCCGTCATCCGGGGAGGAGCGACCGGGCTGGGGAGGGCTGCGCATGCCACCCGGGGCGAGGGACGGGGCGCCGGGCGATTCGATCGCCTCGGGAGGGGGTGCCTAGGTTGGACGGTGCGGAGGACAGCCATGAGCGGAACCGTCAGTGACTATCTGCTGTATCGGCTTGCCCAGTGGGGCATCCGGCGCATCTACGGCTACCCGGGCGACGGCATCAACGGGATTCTCGGGGCGCTGAGACGCAACTCCGAGTTCCAGTTCATCCAGACGCGCCACGAGGAGATGGCGGCCTTCATGGCCTGCGCCCACGCCAAGTTCACCGGCGACGTGGGTGTATGTCTGGCCACCTCGGGCCCCGGCGCCATCCACCTGCTCAATGGGCTCTACGACGCGAAGATGGACAGGCAGCCGGTGGTGGCCATCGTCGGCCAGCAGAAGAGCCTGGCCCTCGGCGGCCACTACCAGCAGGAGGTGGACCTGCAGGTCCTCTTCAAGGACGTGGCGGCCGAGTACATCACCATGGTCTCCAACCCCTCGGCCATCCGTCATGCCATCGACCGGGCGGTGAGAATCGCCTCGGTGCAGCGCACGGTGACGTGCGTCATCATCCCCAACGACGTGCAGGAGGAGACCTACCAATCGCCGCCGCGGGCGCACGGCACCCTCCACTCCAGCGTGGGCTACGCGGTGCCACGGGTGATTCCGCGGGAGGAGGACCTCGAGCGCGCCGCCAGGGTGCTCAACGAGGGCCGGAAGGTGGCGATGCTGGTGGGCGCCGGCGCGATGAAGGCGGCGGACGAGGTCGTCGAGGTGGCGAACCTGTTGGGCGCGGGCGTGGCCAAGGCGCTGCTGGGCAAGGCGGTGCTACCGGACGACCTGCCCTTCTGCGTGGGCTCCATCGGCCTGCTGGGCACGAAGCCGAGCTGGGACATGATGGCCAACTGCGACACCCTGCTGATGGTGGGCTCGAGCTTCCCCTACTCGGAGTTCCTCCCTCCCGAGGGCCAGGCGCGCGGCGTGCAGATTGACTTGGACGGCCGCATGCTGGGCATCCGCTACCCCATGGAGGTGCCGCTGTGCGGTGACGCGAAGGAGACGCTGCGCGCGCTGATTCCCATGCTCGCGCGCAAGGCGGACCGGAGCTGGCGAGAGTTCATCGAGAAGAGCATGCGCCAGTGGTGGAAGGTGGTGGAGGGGCGGGCGATGAGCGACGCGAAGCCCGTCAACCCGCAGCGCGTCTTCTGGGAGCTGTCGTCGAAGCTGCCGGATGGCGTCATCCTCACTTCGGACTCGGGCTCGTCGGCCAACTGGTTCGCGCGGGACTTGAAGATTCGCAAGGGGATGATGGCCTCGCTGTCGGGCAACCTGGCCACCATGGGCTGCGGGGTGCCGTATGCCATTGGCGCCAAGTTCGCCTTCCCGGACCGGTGTGTAATCGCCCTGGTGGGGGACGGCGCCATGCAGATGAACGGCAACGGCGAGCTGGTGACGGTGGCGAAGTACTGGAAGGAGTGGAAGGACCCTCGGTTGATCGTCCTCGTGCTCAACAACAGGGATTTGAACCAGGTGACGTGGGAGCAGCGGGTGCTGTCGGGGGACCCGAAGAACCCATCCACGCAAGAGATACCGGACTTCCCCTACGCGCAGTACGCGGAGTCGCTGGGGCTGCGGGGCCTTCGCATCGACCGGCCGGACCAGATTGCGCGGGCGTGGGAGCAGGCGCTGAGCGCGGATCGCCCGGTGGTGGTGGAGGCGTGCGTGGACCCGGATGTGCCGCCGCTGCCGCCGCACATCACCGTGGAGCAGGCGAGGCACTTCGCCATGGCGATCGCGAGGGGAGACGAGGAGGCGCGAGGCATCATCGCGCGGTCGCTCAGGGGAATGGTGGAGCAGTTCAAACCCAGGAAGGGCTAGCGCCTGGCGCGGGAGCATCCCGGTAGAGGTACGCGGGCAACGGCACGAGGAAGGGAGCGGACCGATGCAGGCGATGGTGTACGAGGGGCCCTACCGGGTGGGGGTGGGGAGGAAGCCGGATCCGGTGCTCGAGCATCCGAACGACGTGATCATCCGGGTGACGCGCGCGGCCATCTGCGGCTCGGACCTGCACCTGCTGCACGGGCTGGTGACGGACACGCGGGTGGGGTGTACGTTCGGGCACGAGTTCACCGGGGTGGTGGAGGAGGTGGGGCGCTCGGTGCGCAGCCTCAAGCCGGGGGAGCGGGTGGTGGTCCCCTTCAACATCTCGTGCGGGAGCTGCTTCTACTGCAAGCGGGGGTTGTATGCCAATTGCGAGAGCAGCAACCCGAATAGCGATCTGGCCTCGGGGGTGTATGGGTATTCGCACACCACGGGGGGGTACGAGGGCGGACAGGCGCAGTACGTGCGGGTGCCCTTCGCGGACGTGGGCCCGATGCGGATACCGGACGACATGGAGGACGAGGAGGTCCTCTTCCTGAGCGACATCCTCCCCACGGGCTACCAGGGAGCGGAGATGGGGGGCGTGCAGGCGGGGGACACGGTGGTGGTGTTCGGCTGCGGCCCGGTGGGACTGTTCGCGCAGAAGTCGGCGTGGCTGCTGGGGGCGGAGCGGGTGATAGCGGTGGACCACGTGCCGTACCGGCTGGCGTTCGCGCGGGCGTACAACCAGGTGGAGGTGCTGAACTTCAAGGAGGA
>QKJM01000970.1 GCA_003249315.1 Archangium sp. | reverse complement strand
CTGACCCTCATCGCCTCCCAGCTCTACGGCGACATGTCCCTCTGGCGGAAGATCGCCGAGGCCAATGAGCTCGAACGCCCCCTAGACCTCACCCCGGGACGGACGCTCGTCATCCCGAAGATCCGCTGACCCGAGGAGCGCGCCTTGATTCCCGCGAACACGAGCCTCGTCCCGGACATCGACGTGAAGATCAACGGCGTCAGGCTCTCCGAGACCGTCCGCAAGGATCTCCTCGATGCCACGGTGTACGACGACCTCGGCGCGCCCTCCATGTTCACCCTGCGCCTGCTCACCTGGGACCAGGATGACCTCCAGTTCACGTGGGTCGACGACCCGCTCTTCTCCATCGGCAACGAGGTCGAGCTCTCCTTCGGCTACGTGGACGAGCTCCGGTCCGTCTTGAAGGGGGAGATCACCAGCCTCGAGCTGGACGTGGCCACGGACGAGCTCCCCCACCTCATCGTGCGAGGCTATGACCGGCGGCACCGCCTGCTCCGCGGCGACAAGACGCGCTCCTTCACCCAGATGAAGGACAGCGACATCGCCGCGCAGCTCGCCCGCGCCAACCAGCTCGTCCCCAGCGTGGTCGACACCGGCGTGACGTTCGAATACGTCCTCCAGCACGACCAGACCGACCTCGAGTTCCTCTCCCAGCGCGCGGCCGCCATCGGGTACGAGGTCGTCGTCTCGGACAAGACGCTCTTCTTCCGCCCCCATGCGAACGACGCGAAGCCTTCGCTCTCCCTCGCGATGAACAGGGACGTGCTCGAGTTCCACCCCCGGATGACGTCTCGCGGCCAGGTCGGGACGGTCGAGGTCCGCGGGTGGGATCCGAAGCAGAAGCAGCCCCTCACCGCCAGTACCCTCGGCGGTTCGCTCTCCCCCATGGGCTCGAGACTCGGCCCCGTGCTCGCCGACGAGGCCTTCGGCTCCGCGACCGAGGAGGTGGTGGACCACCCCTTCTCTTCGCTGGAAGAGGCCAGCCAGCTCGCCAAGGGGAGGCTCGGGAACCTCGCGCTCGCCTTCATCCAGGGCGAGGGCATCTGCTTCGGCCGGCCGCTGCTCAAGGCCGGCATCGTCATCACGCTCGAGGGGCTCGGACAACGCTTCAGCGGGCCCTACTACGTCACCTCGACAAGACACGCCTACTCCGCCAGGAGGGGCTACCGAACCGGCTTCACGGTGCGGAGGAACGCGACATGATGGGGAGCGATCTGCCAGGCGAGCTCGCGCCACGGGCCGACCACCGCGGGAGGATCTACGGCGTCGTGGTGGGCGTGGTGAGCAACAACCAGGATCCAGAGGGCATGGCCCGGATCAAGGTCCGCTTCCCCTGGCTCTCCGACACCGACGAGAGCGCCTGGGCCCGGGTGGCGACTCCCATGGCCGGCAACGCCAGGGGCCTCTACCTGCTCCCGGAGGTCGGCGACGAGGTGCTCGTGATGTTCGAGCAGGGCCTGGTCGAGCGCCCCTACGTCATGGGCGCGCTCTGGAACGGCCAGGACGCGCCCCCCACGTCGAATGAGAACGGCAAGAACGACGTGCGACTGCTCCGCTCGCGGAGCGGCCACACCATCACCCTCGACGACACCGAGGGCGGCGAGAAGGTCGTCATCCAGGACAAGACGGGCAACAACAAGATCGTCATCGACGCCCAGGAGAACACCGTGACCCTCACCTCCAGCGGGGCCCTGAAGCTCGAGGCCCGGGGAGACCTCACCCTCGACAGCTCGGAGGGCGACATCAACCTCACCTGCAAGCGCTTCTCGGTGAAGGCCAACGCGGGCTACTCACTCGATGCGCCCCAGGGCTCCCTCGAGGCGAGCAGCTCGCTGTCGATCGACTGCACGGCCGGCGTCCGCATCAACAAGGACGCGTTGGAGGTGATCTGATGCCGGGATTCGTGCTCGATGCCGGCGCCACGGCGCTCTGCGCGCACGGGGGCAAGGCCTCGCCCTCGCTCTCGATGCCGCGCGTCAAGGTCATGGGCAAGCCCGTGGTGACCCAACCACCGCCCTACCTGGTCACCGGGTGTCCCTTCACCGTCGGCACCTCCCCCATGCCCTGCGTGAGCGCCTCATGGCTCACGGCGTCCGTGAGGGTGCGGGTCCAGGGACAGCCCCTCCTTCTCACCACCAGCCGAGCCCTCACCGCCCCCAATGGGGTTCCGCTGAACCTCGTCCCGGGACAGACCCGGGTGAAGGCCACCTGACCCCGAGGAGCGACCATGGACCAGGGATTTCTCGGCAACGGTTGGAACTACGCGCTCTCACACCTGGGGACGGGCATCGGCGTCGACACCGACGGGCAGATCGCCGAAGCCAGTGGCGAGGAGAGCGTCCGTCAGTCCATCTGGCTCATCCTCAGCACCGCGAAGGGAGAGCGGGTCGGTCGGCCGGAGTTCGGCTGCGACATCCACGAGCTCGTCTTCGCGCCCAACACCCCGGGAACCCAGGGAGACGCCATCCGCGCCGTGCGGGAGGCCCTCGTCACGTGGGAGCCGCGCATCGACGTGCTCGCCGTCGACGCCCGGCCCGACACGTCCGAGCCGAGTGTCCTCATCATCGAAATCCACTACCGCATCCGGGCCACCAACAGCCGCTTCAACCTCGTCTACCCCTTCTACCTCTCGACCTGAGCCGAACCACCGATGCCGATAGAGAGCCCTCCCATCGATGCCCGCTCCTCCGAGCAGGTTCTCGACGACACCCGGACGCTGGTGACCGCCTACTCGACGTGGCGTCCCCGCGACGACGGCGCGCCGGACGCGGGCTCCGCGCTCATCCAGCTCGCGAGCGCCATGGCCATGCAGGTCATCAAGCGCCTGAACCAGGTCCCGGACCGCAACTTCCTCGCCTTCCTGAACCTGATCGGCGTCGAGCCCGCTCCGCCCCTGCCCGCCCGGGTTCCCCTCACCTTCTCGCTCGCCCAGGGAGCCAGCACCGCGCTCGTGCCCGCCGGGACACTCGTGGGCGCCCAGGCCGAACCGGGCGATACCGGCGACGTCGTCTTCGAGACGGACACGGACCTCGAGCTGGATCCAGCGCAGCTCGTCGCGGCCTTCGTCCGCCAGCCCGACGGAGACCTCTACGGCGACTGCACCCAGGCGGCCACTGGCACAAGCCCTGAGCCCTGTCCCGTCTTCGACGGCCAGACGCCCATGGAGCACGGCCTCTACCTCGCCGCCGACGAGCTCCTCTCGCTGGAGGCGGAGACGGAGCTCATCCTCACACTCACGCTCGCCGCGGACGACGTACCCACCTGGCAGTCGCTGAACGACGGCACCGCCGAGGTCATGGACTGGACGTATTACGCCAGCCACCCACCGGAGCAGCCGCTCCTGCGCTGGGAGTTCTGGAATGGCACCACGTGGGCTCCACTCACGAAAACGACGGCCTCCAGCGACTCCACCTCGTGGAGCCTGCGCTTTCCCATCCCCGCCGAGCTGGCCTCCACGACCGTGGCGGGGACGCCCGCGAGATGGATTCGCGCCCGACTCACCGCGTGGCCCCAAGCGGATGTCCCCGCGCTCCAGGGCATCACCCTGAGCTCCGCCAGCCCGGTGGAGACGAGCGGAATCGCTCCCGACCTCGCCAGCCTGAACGGCGGCCCCATCGACCTGAGCAAGGACTTCCTCCCCCTCGGGGAGCAGCCGCGCTTCAACGACACCTTCTACCTGGCCAGCGCCAGCATCCTCGCGACCCCCGGGGCCACGGTGACGCTGGACGTGACGATGAGCGACGCGAACGTGGCCCGCTCGGCAACGGACGTGCCCACCCTCATCTGGGAGGTGGGGGCTGGCTCCACCTGGACGAAGCTGGGAACGAGCACGCCGACCGCGTCGACGCACACCACGAGCTGTCCCGACTTCAACGATGGGACCAACGCGCTCAAGAGCAAGGGCACCGT
>QKJM01000645.1 GCA_003249315.1 Archangium sp. | reverse complement strand
ACGGGGCGACGCAGGTGCTCGCCCGGCTCCTGCGCGCCTCGGGAAGTGACGAGCTGATCGACCTGTGCTCGGGCGGCACCGGCCCCCTGCCCCGGCTGCGGCGCATGCTGGAGAAGGAGCACGGATTGACTCCCCGCGTGGTGCTCAGCGACCTCTACCCCAACGCCCGGGCCGCCGAGCGCGCCCGCCCACAGGGCGTCACCTATCTGGAGCGCCCGGTGGATGCCCTGCGGGTGCCCGCGGATCTGCGCGGCCCTCGCACCCTCTTCAACGCCCTGCACCACTTCCGACCGGACGAGGTACGCGCGATGCTCGCGGACGCCCAGGCCCGCGGCGTCCCCTTCGCCGCCTTCGAGGTGGTGGAGCGCACCCCGGCCAGCGTGCTCGGTACCCTGCTGGTGCCGCTGCTGGTGCTGCTCTTCACCCCCCTCATCCGCCCGCTGACGCCCCTGCGCCTGCTCCTCACCTACGTCCTCCCCCTGGCGCCGCTCACCATCACCTGGGACGGGCTGGTGTCCTCGCTCCGGGCGCACCGCCCCGAGGAGCTGCGCGCCCTCACCAGCTCCCTCTCCCGCGAGGACTACACCTGGGAGGTGGGCGAGGTGCGCCAGCGCGGCGGCAAGCCCACCATCCACTACGTGCTCGGCCTGCCCCGCTGAGGCCTCTCAGGGCGAGGGCGGAACCACCCGCTCGCGCCGGGCGGACGCGCTCACGGGCACCGGGGGCAGGACCTCCTTGCCCCGCCCCGCGACGAGCTGCCGCACCTGCCGCCAGTCCACCAGCCGCACGGACTCCTCCGCCAGGTCGAACTCCAGCGAGCGGCGCATGCCCATGATGTCGCCCCCCATCTGGAAGGGCACCTCCCGGTCGAAGTCCATGCGCAGACGCTCGACGAGGTAGTCGTGCATGTGCGGCAGCGGGTGCGCGCCCCGCCATAGCTTGAACATGTTGCGCGTGGCCTCCAGCACGCTGGCGGCGTAGACGCGCACGGACAGCCGGTGCGGCACCGCCTGGGCGAAGGGGAAGGCCTTGAAGCCGAAGCCCCACTCGGGCGTGGTGGCCGCCCCCGCCACTCCCGCCGGGCCCTCGTAGAGCAGCGCGCCCGCCTCCCCGTGCGGCAGGGGAACGATGGCGCCGCGCTCGTCCACGGTGAGCGCCGGAGCCCCCAGGTTGTACACCTTCACCCGCGGGTTGCCGGGGCCGAACACGTGGCGAGGCACGGTGCGGGTGAACATGGCTCCCAGGTAGCCGCGCAGGCCCGCGTGGGCCTCCCGCAACGGCCCGGGTGGCCAGGAGGCGAGCTGGTTCTTGAAGTCCTGCAGCATCTCCGCGTCCCAGCCCGTCCCCGCGAAGGGCGCCACCCGGCCCTCCACCCGCACCAGCGTGAAGGGACGCAGCGGCGGCATCATCCCGCCACAGGCCGCGAGCTGACGCAGCGCCACCGCCGGCCTGGGTGCCCCGGTGACGCGCGCCCACGCGTTGCCCGTCCCCAGCGGCAGCACCCCGATGGCCGGCAGCGCCACCCCCTGCTCGCGCAGCTCGTTGAGGAGTCCCGTGAGGGTGCCGTCCCCTCCTCCCGCCAGGAGCAGCTCCGGGGGATCGGGGCAAAGCTGCTCGGAGATCCACCTCCGCGCATCCTCCAGCGAGCGGGTGAAGACCAGGCGTGCTCCCGGAAACATGCGCTCCACCAGCCCGCCAATCCGCTCGGAGCCTCGACGCGCACGAAGGTTGATCATCACGGCGATGTTCATGGCGTTGTCACTCTCTCCGAGCCATGTCATGGCTCCGTCATGGTGACGAGGTCCTCGCCTCACCTCCCATGGGTGGACACCCACATCGGTCCTCGAACGATGGCGACGGAGGGCGGACGCGCACAGGGGGGAGACGGTGGCTCCCCTGCCCCCCAGGCGGGGAGACGCGATGCATCAGGGGTTTCCGAAACGAGACGGGGGGTCCGCGGACGGAGACGGCTCCTGGAACACGGGGTGGGTTGTGAGCACGGCGCGGCGGCTGGTATCTCCCCCTCCGCCTGCCCACTGGTCGACGGAACGGCGCATGCAATCCCGCCCCGCACCATGACGCTCTCTACCATCCACTGTCCGATCCCCTTCTTGAAGAAGCTCCTGCTGGTGTTCACCCTGGCCCTCTGCGGCCCGGTGCTGGCTACGCCGCGCCGCGTCGTCGTCGCCAGCGGCGACTGCAAGGACGCGGAGCTGAGTACCCAGACCAAGGCCTTCCATGACGCACTGCGGTCCCGTCAGGAGAAGGACATCCTCACCGCGACGGACTTCGAGGAGCGGCTGTTCCCCCAGCCCTCCGGCAGCTTCGAGGACATCCAACGGCAGCTCGACGCCGCCCAGGGCCAGTTCTACGAGGCGCACTACACCCGGGCCTCGCAGACGCTCGAGGAGGTGCTGCGGCAGGTGGCCCGGCTCCCGGTGGGTGACATCCGCTGGAAGCTCTACGTCGACGCGCAGCTCCTCCGGGCCCTCAACCAGCGCGCCACGGGCCAGGCCGAGGCGAGTGACGAGTCCTTCCGTCACGTGCTGCGGCTGGCCCCGGACTACACGTTGGATCCCGACTACTACACGCCCTCCACGCGCCAGGCCTTCGAGAAGCTGCGCCGCGAGCTGGCCAGGAGTCCCAAGGTGAAGCTGTCGGTGAAGTCCACCCTGCCCGCCTCCGAGGTATTCCTCGACGGCCTCGGCGTGGGGCAGACCCCGCTGACGGTGGAGGTACCCGCCGGGACCTATGAGCTCTCGCTCCAGAATGGCGACGCGCTCAGCTTCCCCCGGCGACTCCTCGTGCAGGGAGAGGAGTTGCCCCTGCTGGTGGACCTGGCCTTCGAGGGCACGGTGACGGCCAGACCCTTCCCCTGCATCGCCGCCACCGGAGAGCAGGAGGAGGAGAAGGTGCTCTCCCACGCCGTGCGCCTGGGCGGCACCCTGGGCGTGGAGGAGGTCATCGTGGTGCGGCTGGAGCGGGCCAGCAGCGGGCCGAAGTGGCTCGCCGCCACGGTGCTCCACGTGGAGGGAGGCCAGAAGCTGCGCGAGGGCGGCTTCAAGACCCGACCAGGGCTCGACGCCCCGGCCGAGTCCCTCGAAGCACTGGTGGACTTCGTCACCACCGGCAAGGCCTGGCCCAGCCTCGTGGTCCTCCATCCCGACGGCCAGAGCTCCTGGGAGGGAGCCACCGAGGACCGGGCCGCCCTCACGTCGGGGCACCCGGAGACCCGCTCCGCGTCGGCCGTCCGCCCCCTGCGCATCGCCTCCTACGTGGCGCTGGGCGCGGGCGCGGCCGCCCTGGGCGCGGCGGGCGTGGTGCGGCTCTCCGCCGAGGGGGACCTGCAGAAGCTCCAGGGGCGGCTCAATTCCAATGGCAACATCAACGCCACGGATCGCGAGGGGCAGGCACTCCTCCAGAAGCTGGTGCAGAAGAACAACCTGATGATCGGCCTGCTCCTCGGAGGGGGAGGGGCCCTCGCCACCGGCACCGTCCTCTACGTCCTCTCCCCCTCGAAGCCTCCGCCCGTCTCGGTGGGCTTCGCCGCCAGCCCGGAGGGGGCCACCGCCACCGTGTCGGGCACGTTCTGAGCGGAGCGGGGACTCGGGCGACCGGGGCCTCCGTCCCTCGCCTGCTGCCAGCGGCCCCGTACGTCTCCAACCTGACAGGGAAAGGAGACGGACCCCATGGCCATGATGCACAATCAGGAGACGGAGTCCTGGTCTGGTGAGGGCGTAGGAACGACCGCGGAGTCCTTCCTCGCGCGAATCAACCGCGAGGTCCGTATGCCCCGGTCGAAGCGGCGGACGCGGTGATGTGTTCGCTCTGTGGGCGGCTCTCGGGAGGAGCGGTGCAGGAGCTCTTCGAGCAGTTCCCCCAGAGCCTGCGCCAGCTCTTCAACCACTGCCGCAAGGAGCGCAGCGCCCCCGCGCGCAAGTTCGACAAGGACGACTTCTACCTCGAGGTGGCCGAGCACATGAGGATAGAGCCCGAGGACGTCCGCCTCGTGCTCCACGCCGTCTTCGCGTCCATCCACTCGCAGATCACCGAGAAGCTGTCGGAGAAGATGGTGAGCGAGATGCCGCCCAACGTGTCCGGCACGTGGTACGCCGCGAGGAAGGCGGCGGACCTGCCTCGCTGAGAGCGCCCGGAGTCCCGGGGGCCAGAGCGCTCGCCGGGACTCCCGCTCCTCCCCTCACCTGGCCGCGCCGGACCCCGGGGCGGGTTCGATCGCGTAGATGAGCGTCACCGTGGCTCGTACTGTCTGCTCTCG
>QKJM01000099.1 GCA_003249315.1 Archangium sp. | reverse complement strand
AAGCCGATGCGGATTCCGATGCAGCAGATTCGGGATGTGGATGTGCGAAAGCTCGCGTATGCGGGCGAGCAGGCGAACATCTACAGCAAGTACTCTGGCCACATGCTGCTCATCGACCGGGAGGGAGAGAACGTGCAGGTGGGGGCAGGGCTGCCGCGAGAGGAGTTGGAGTGGGCAGCGGACTGGGTGCGCGCGGCGCTGGCGGAGGCTCAGCAGACGGCCAGGTGAGCGCTGCCCGCGCAAGCCGGGCTCCAGCGGCAGGGTCACGTCACAAATCCAGAACGCTCCTCCACCTCCCGAGAGCAAATCCCGAGGAGGTGTCACTGCACATGAGGAAAAGGATTTGGACCTGGGTAGGGCTTGCCACCTCGATGGCGGCCATCGGAGGTTGCAGTCTGGTCGAGAAGGCCACCTATGAGGTCGAGATGGCCAATCAGAAGCTCCAGGGGGTCAATGCAGGGGTAGACACCGTCACCACCGGTGTCCATGCCATCAACGACGCCATCCAGAACAAGCCCACCGACGAAGCGCAGCAGTCCCTCGAAGACTCCGCCGAGAGCTCGATGGAGCCGCAGGAGCCTGACGACGGCTCCACGCCAGAAGACACCGTCGGCAACCCGCCCTGAGCGGAGTCGTACCTTGTGGACACCTCTCGCGCCGAGTCCGAGGAGGGGGAGGCCGGGCGAGTTCGTCCAGGCCCAGGAGCCGCACGGCTTCGACGAACCACTCGCCCACTACGATTTCACAGGCTATCTGGTGAAGTCGCTCTAGTGCCCAAGCGCCTCCGCGTTGTGGAGATGGAGATGCGAGGCGTCCTCGCGGAGTAACGCGTCCCCTTCTACCGTGACATCGCCGAGGGCCAGTTGGAGGAACTCGGCATCGCGTCCTCGCGCACATAGGTCTCCAGCACGTGCGCGGTGGACGCTCCGGGCAGGCGGAGGAAGTCCTTGGCGAGCGTAGCGGCGCAGTCGTCGAGGGTGGCGCGCAGGAGGGCGGCGGAGAGGCGGACGTCGGGGGGCTGCTCGGGGCGAAGGCCCTCCTCGGAGAGATGCAGCAGGGTGAGGAGGGCGTGGGGGTAGGAGGTGCGGGTGTCGGGGTCTCGGAAGTACCAGGTGATGGCGGACTGCTGCATCTCGATGCGGGTGTGCGCGAGCTGGGAGGCGAGGCGGGCGAGGACGGACTCGGTGAGGGGAGAGCCGGCGGAGCGCTCCAGGCCAGCGGAGGCGGGCGCACGCTGGATGAGTGCCACCTCGAGGGCAAGAGCGCGGCGGCGGGAGAGGACGGGGTAGATGGAGAGCACCCAGGAGAGGCCGGCGGAGAGCAGGACGAAGCCGAGGCCTGCCTCGAGGGCGGCGAGCAGGCGCAGGCCGAACGTGGTGGGGGTGATGTCTCCGTAGCCGAGGGTGGTGAGGCTGACGAGGGAGAAGTAGAGGGCGTCGCCAAAATCGTCCTGGGTGACACGGGCCAGCTCCGGGTCCATACGGAAGCTACCGGGCATGCGAGGCCAGTAGAGGAGGGTCCAGCCGAGGGTCACCAGCACGGCCCAGGAGAAGATGATGAGGGCGACGGCCAGCGGCCCTGCACTGACGCGCGCGGAGGGGAAGCGGGTGGAGGCGGCACGAAGAGCACGCCAGAGGAAACGGGGCAGACGGTGGCTGAGAGGCCCGCGGCCGAGCGGGTGGAGCAGGGTGAGGAAGATGTCGAGCAGCGCCGTGAAGATGAGGGTGGTGCCGGCGAGCGAGAGGAAAATCGTCACGGTGGAGACGATGGGGACGAGACATCCGAGGCTCCACACGCCCGGGGCGGGTACTGTACGCCAGGGAACGCGGCACTCCGCGAGCACGTGCCCCAGGGCGCCGAGGCTGAGACGCTGCGAAACGGAGGAAGGAGACACCCCATGGAGCAGCGCGTCTTCGGCCCCACCGGCGTGAAGGTGCCGGTGCTAGGGCAGGGCACCTGGCAGATGGAGGACGATGACCGCGCGAGCGCCATCCGCGCGCTCCGGCTGGGGCTGGACCTGGGGATGACGCATGTGGACACCGCCGAGCTGTACGGCTACGGCGAGGTGGAGGAGCTGCTGGCCGAGGCGCTCGAGGGCCGGCGGGACGAGGTCTTCCTGGTCTCCAAGGTGATGCCCGGCAACGCCACCTACGCGGGCACGCTGCGCGCCTGCGAGCAGAGCCTCGAGCGGCTGCGGACGGACCGCCTGGACTGCTACCTGCTGCACTGGCCGGGGCCTCACCCGCTGGAAGAGACGCTCAAGGCCTTCGAGCGGCTGGTGGAGACGGGGAAGATTCTCTCCTGGGGGGTGAGCAACTTCGACGTGGACGACCTGGAGGAGGTGCTGGCCCTCGCCGGGCCGGGGCGGATGGCGTGCAACCAGGTGCTCTACCACCCGAGGGAGCGGCACATCGAACACCGGGTGCTGCCGTGGTGCGAGCGCCACGGGGTGGCGGTGGTGGGCTACAGCCCCTTCGGCAGTGGCGACTTCCCCGAGGAGCACAGCCCGGACGGCCGGGTGCTGGCGGAGGTGGCTCGGGCGCACGGGGTGACGCCGAGACAGGTGGCGCTGGCCTTCCTGACGCGCCGGCCCTCGCTCTTCGCCATCCCGAAGGCGAGTCGGGAGTCGCACGTGCGGGAGAACGCGGGAGCGGCGAAGGTGCGCCTGACGCCGGAAGAGGTGGCCCGGCTGGAGGCGGCCTTCCCCCTGGGGCCGGTGCAGCGGGAGTTCCCGGTGGTGTAGGTGCCCCGAGGTGGAAAGCCCTCTGGGGAGCAGGCAGGTTGGCTCACGCAGGTGGTCGACGAATGCTCGCGACCGCGAGGGGCCGGCGTCTGATACGGTGGGGGGACGACCGAGGGGCCGGGAGGCCTCGCCCGCCGTAGCGAACATGGACACGACCGCACGCTCCCCCCTCACACGGGAGACCTACCGCGACTTCCTCTTCTCGCGGGGGCCTACCCGGCTCCGGCAACTGGCCCTCGTCGCACTGGCGTCGAGTCCGGCACTCTTCGTGTTGGACCTGCTGCTGCTGAAGGGCCTGGGGGACGGTGGGCCCTCTCTGGGCGAGGTCGCTCTCCTGCGGCTGTCGTGGGTGGCCGTGCCGCTGGTGGTTCTCGGACTCCAGCACGTCCTCAGCCTCGGCGAGCTGCCGGCCGCGTGCTTCTGGGCCACTGCGCTGTTCGCCGTGGGCAACGACTGGGTCTTCTACGAGCTGGGGCTGGAGGGCTCGGGCTACCACGTGGTGATGGTGCTGCTCAACATGCTCATCGGTCCCTCGCTGCTGCCGGTGGGGCGGTGGGGACGCTTCTCCTTCTACGGGCTCGCCTGGGGGACGCACCTCTCGTTCGACCTGGTGCTGGCGAACCTGCCGTTGGCGAGGATGGTGGCGCTGGACGTGCCCCTGCTGGTGGGCTCCCTGGCCATGGGCGTCCTGCTGGAGACCCTGCACCGCGGAGACCACCGGCAGTTCCTCCTGCACCAGGAGTTGATGCAGACGATGGAGGAGTTGGAGGCTTCACGCGCTCGGGTGCTGCGGACGGGACGCACGGTGGCCCTGACGGCGCAGTCCCTCTCCTCGACGATCGCCGAGCTGTCCCAGCAGTCCGCGCAGGTGCGTCTGGCGGCCCAGCGGATTTCCACGGCGAGCGAGCAGATGGCCAGCGCGGCGGGCGCGCTGCTCCGCCAGTCCCGGGCGAGCGCCACCCAGGCGGCCGAGGCCCAGCGGTATACGGGCGAGGTGGACGCGCTGGTGAGCGGGATGGAGACGAGCATGGTGGAGATCGCCCAGGCGGTGGGGCGCAGCGCCATGAGCGTGCAGCGCCTCCGGGAGAACTCCGAGCGCATCAACGGCTTCGTGGAGACGATTCAGGAGATGGCGGCGGCAACGAACATGCTCGCGCTCAACGCGGGAATCGAAGCGG
>QKJM01001051.1 GCA_003249315.1 Archangium sp. | reverse complement strand
GGAGAGGTGCTTCCGTCCGCGACTCCGGAGCAGCGCGAGACTTTCAAGAGGGGGCAGGAGGTGATGCTCCATCGGTTCGGTCGCACGGACGGGCTGGGGCCATCCTTCAATCTGGTGAGCTGTGTGGGGTGCCACGAGAAGCCCGTTCCTGGGGGAGGCTCGGGCCGGTACCGCAACTTCCTCCTGGTGGGCCAGCGGCTGGGAGATGGCTCATTCGTGACCACCGGGGTCAACGGCGTCCAGCCGCAGTTCGACACCGAGACCGTGCGTCGCTCCACGGACCCTGCCACGAACGTGTTTGCGACGCGGCACCCCATTCCCTTCTTCGGGGTGGGGCTGCTGGCGGAATTGCCCGACGAGTCCATTCTGCGCAACGCCGATCCCGACGACGCCAACGGAGACGGCATCAGCGGCCGGCCCAACTATGACAGGGGCTTCGTCGGGCGCTTCGGGCGCAAGGCCCAGACAGTGTCCATCGAGGGGTTCATCCGAGGACCGCTCTTCAATCACCTGGGCATCACCTCCAATCCCCTGTCCGATGAATTCAAGGCCCGGCTCCCGGTGCCGAGCGTCGCGGCAAGCGCGCGCGTTCCGGGGAAGGTGGGAGAGGCCCTGCGGCAGGTGGAGCAAGCCCAAGCTGCGGCCCCGGACGCACCCACCGTGGACAATGATGGTGTGCAGGATCCGGAGTTGAACGAGCAGCAGCTTTTCGACCTGGTCGCCTTCTGCATGCTGACCGCGGCTCCCAAGCCGGATGAGCCCACGCTGGAGACAGAGGTGGGTCGCGCGCTCTTCTCGGAAGTGGGTTGCGCCATCTGTCACGTGCCCAAGCTGGAGGGGCCGCGTGGGCTGATTCCCGTGTACAGCGACCTGCTGCTGCACGACATGGGGCCGGAGTTGGCGGACGGCATCGAGATGAAGATGGCGTCTGGGTCGGAGTTCCGTACCCAGCCCTTGTGGGGCGTCACTGCGGTCGGACCCTATCTGCATGACGGGCGCGCGGACACCTTGGATGAAGCCATCCGGCTCCACGGGGGGGAGGCACAGCGCTCGCGTGATGCCTATCTGGTGTTGGATGCCACGGAGAGGGATAGCGTCATTCGCTTCCTCGAGTCGCTGGGCGGCCGGGAACAGCGCAGCGATGGGATGCTGCCACCGGGTTCGCCGGTACCGGCCATCGAGAACTGGGGCGGTCCCGCGCGTGAGCTGACGGGGATGGAGGCAGCGCGCTTTCTGGATGGACAGCGCCTGTTCGACCGGGACTTCGGCCTGAGCGAGGGCGTTGGACCCTTCTTCAACGGCGACGCGTGCCGTGCCTGCCACTTCGACCCGGTGTCTGGAGGTGCCGGACCGCTGGATGTGGATGTCGTCCGGCAGGGCAACTTCCGGGATGGCCAGTTCATCTACCCGGAAATGGGTACCATGGCGCATCGCCACGGCCCGGTTCATGTAAGGCCTCCGGTGGCCCCGGATGCCAATTTATTCGAGCGCCGTCAGACGCCACATGTTTTCGGCCTGGGACTCATCGACCGGATTTCAGATGCGACTCTCCTCGCGCTGGAGGATCCCGACGACGCCAACGGCGACGGCATCAGTGGCCGCGCGCATCGGCTGCCAGATGGCAGGTTGGGTCGGTTCGGTTGGAAGGCCAATGTGCCCAGCGTCCACGAGTTCGTGCGCGACGCGCTCACGAATGAGCTAGGCTTAACATTACCCGACGAGCCCGGGATGAGCTTCGGCGCGGGAATGGATGACGACGACGTGGCGGACCCCGAGGTTTCTCGCGAACGAGTCTCCCTCCTGTCGTTCTACATCTCCAACCTCGGGCAACCGCCGCGTACCGAGCCGAGGGCGGAAGTAGATGATGCGGGCATGGCACTGTTTCACTCCCTGAGTTGCTCCGGTTGTCACGTCCCCTTGCTGCACACGGAGGACGGGGTGCCCGTACCGCTCTATAGCGACCTGCTATTGCATGACGTGACGTCTGATGGACGGGTCGGTGTGGCGGAAGGCGATGCCAGTCCGCGTGAGTTGCGCACGCCCCCTCTCTGGGGGCTGGCCCGAACGGCGCCATACATGCACGACGGCGCTGCTGCGTCAGTGGAGGAGGCCATTGCGTTGCATGGTTCGGAGGCCCAGGGCGCATGGGACGCATACTCCCGGCTCTCGGGACAACAGCGGGGGACGCTTCTTGCGTTCCTGAATTCGTTGTGAGGTGAAGTAGGGTGGCGCTCCCCGAGGGGCGCTGCCTTCCCTGGGGGCTGCCCCCGCGATTTGAAGGAGGAAGGTAGCAGTAGGCCACTGGACCGGAACCCCTGTAAAAAGGGGGTTGACGATTGGAGTCCGCATCCGCTCGGATGCCGCTGGCCGCCGTGCCTGTCTCCGGGCCGACTACTCCGCCATCGTGCGCACCCGCTCGCCCTCCAGCACCAGGCGCACGGTGGACACCTTCGGCTGGCCGAAGTGCTCGTACGCGGCGCGCTCGAGCTGCGGCACCAGCGTGGCGCGCAGGCCGCGGGCCCCCGTCTCCCGCTTCAGCGCTCGTGCCACCACCCACGCCCTCACCTCCGGCTCCACCACCAGCTTCAGCCCCTCGTGGTCGAACTCGCGCTCGTAGCCCCGCAGCACGTTGTCCTCGAGGATGCTGCCCAGCGTCTCCGTGTCCAGCGGGGCGAAGGAGACAATCCGGCTGAAGCGGCCGATGAGCTCCGGGATGAAGCCGTAGCGCGCGAAGGCCGTCGTCTGCTCCAACTGGTCCTCGGTCACCTGCTGGGCGATCGTCTCGTCGCGCCGGCGCACCTCGCGGCCGAAGCCCAGCCGCTCCTGCTGCTCCATCCCCTCCGCGGTGTTCCGCAGGCCGCTGAAGGCCCCGCAGGCGATGAAGGTGAGGGCGCCCAGCTCCATCGGCAGCGGCGGCGTGCGGCTGGTGAAGCCGAAGTCCGGGGGGAAGTCCGCCCGCGGCGCGGAGAGCAGGTTGAGCAGGCTGCGCTGCACGCCGAAGCCGCTCACGTCCTTGGTGCTCTGCTGCCCGGAGAAGCGCGCGTCCGAGCGGCTGGTGGCGAGCTTGTCGAACTCGTCCAGGCACACCGCCCCGCAGGCCGCCCACTCCACGTCCCCGTCCGCCGCCTCGTACAGGCGCGAGAGCAGGGTGGTGACGTCATCTCCCACGTACCCCGTCTCGGAGAACTGGGTGGCGTCGGCAATCACCGTGGGCACCCCCAGAATCTCGCGGAAGAGCAGCTCCACGAGGAACGTCTTCCCGCTGCCGGTGGGCCCGAGGAAGAGGCAGTTCTCGCGCGTGCCCGGCTCGGTCCCCACGCCCTCCAGATGGAGGCGTCGTAGCCGCTGCAGGTGTCGGTAGGCGAGCACCGACGCCGCGCGCCGGGCCTCCTGCTGGCCCCGGTAGCCGAGCTTCGTGAGGCGGGTGTCGATGTCGCGCGGGGAGAGCACCTCCAGGGCGGCGACGCGCTCGCGGACGGACGTGCCCGCGGGCTGGAAGGGAACGGACTGCAGTTCGGGACGTACACTCATGAGGTGCCTGCATCTTTCAGACTGATGCCACGGGGGACAAGCACCCAGCGCGGCTGAGCGTCCTGCTCGCCCGGTGGGGCAGGGGCGGTGCGGGCCGCCAGCGGGTGAACATCTCCGCGGGAGGCGACGCGGAAGCCACGACGAGGCGGCGTCCGAGAGGATAGTAGGGAGGCATGGGACACGACGAGGACACGAGGACGCGCGTGCCGCGCCTGGGGGCCTGGGTGGAGCCGGGCGTGGGGGTGCGGTGGCGGGTGTGGGCACCGGGGCACCAGCGGGTGGAGGTGGTGCTGCACGGGCGTGACGGCCAGCCGGGGGCCACGCTGCCGATGAGCGAGGAGCGCACCGGTTTCTTCACCGCGACGCTGGGTGGGGAGGGCGCGGGCGTGCGC